>CAZGNQ010000274.1:0-3112 GCA_964527285.1 uncultured Hyphomicrobiales bacterium
GCGGCACCGCAACCCGGCGCGGACGGTTGAACCGGACCGTTGAGAGGCTGAGGGTTGGGTCTACTGCACTGCGGATACGGTCTGCCAGCCGCTCAGCCCAGCGCCTGCGCCCTGTGTGCCCGGCTCACCGGAAAGCCGCTCCAGCAGCGCCAGGTTTTCTTTGATTTTCGTACCCGCCTCGCTGGAAGCATCGGCGATGGCTGTGCCGCGCAACACCGTCTTCGCCGAGGTCGCATCGCCCTTCAGCGCGAGCGCCAGCGCAAGATTGTTGGCGATTTTCGGATTGTTCGGATCGATTTCCGCGGCCTTCGTCAGCGTGGCCACTGCGGCATCGAGTTGGCCGAGCTGCGCTTCGGCAACTCCGCGCGCTGACAATACCCGCCAGTCAGGCCGCGATGGATCAAAGGCGCGATCAAGCAGCTTCTTGGCGCCAGCGGTATCACCGCGGGAAAGCGCGAGACGCCCCTGTTCACCAAGCAGCGCCTTGGAATTCGGGTTGGCCATCGTGGCGCGCACAAGAACCGAGTACGCTTTGTCGTCGTGATCAATGTAGCGCAGGTTGTTGGCGTAGGTGATCGCCGTCGTCTCATCGCCCGGGTTGGCGGCAAACTTTTGCGACCAATAGATCAGCGTCTGCTGCACCTCCTGCGGCGACGGCTTGGCCTTGTCGGCCGTCTGCGTGGCGGTTGCGTCGCTGCCTGACGCGGCCGTTTCCTGCCCGGTCAACAGCGCAACGGCGGCGCCCGTCTGCGCGCAAGCGCCGAGCGATGCGGTTGCACCCAAAATGATCGCCAGGGAGATGAGCTTGGCAGACGTCCGCGATGCCGCGCGGTGCCCGCCAAAGACGCCTTGCGCCGGCCGAGGGTGGAAAGGCAGATCATGCGTCGCCTGGATCATATCCCGCTCTCAACGTTGGGCTACCGGATCGGCGACGTCCAACTGCGGGCCCGATCAAGACTGCGCGCGGCGCTGTCGGCCGCGGTTCACTTGTGCGCTAAACATGCCCGCAAGGTCTGAAGATTTGATTAAATGGCGACGCAGTTCGGCACGTGTCGCCGTCGTTGGAGCCGGCACACGTGAGCGCTTGACGCAGACGAGTATTGCCAGAGGAACGCGACCAACGCGCTTTGTCCGGACCGGCGCACATGGCACTATGGGGCCCGTTCGCATCGACAACGCTCCCGCCTGCTTCGCCCGTGGCGGACCTGCCCGGGCCGTCACCTGATCATCCAAGCACTGCCCCGGATCACGCATGTTCGATTTTTCCGCCGCGCAACGATTGAATGAAACCTTGGCCGTTGCGCCATCGGATGGGACAGCCACCCCCATCTGGCTCGTGCGCGCCAAGGCGCTGGACGCCTGGGTGTCGCAAGGCGGGGCTGAAGCCGAAGAAAGCAGACCGGCCACCCCGGCGGCGCATGGGCCCACGCCCGAGCAGCGCCGCGCCATTGGCGACTGGGCAAAGGCCGCAGGCTTTTCCGGAGCGGCAGGCACGGTGTGCCCCATCCCGGCAGCGCTGATGGCCGCCGGCGACGACAAGGCAAGTCCGCACGCTGCCGGTGGGTTTCTGGTTGGCGTTGGCAATCTGGAAAAGAACGGCGCCTTCTGGCCCGCTGCGCTCGGCGCGGTTGCGCATCTTCTGCCAGCATCGGGCACGCCCTTTCGGCTCGCCAATCTGGACCTGATCATCGATCTCTGTCTCGCCGAGGGGCTTCACATCCCGGCCGGCATGGCAGCCGACGATGGCGGCGAGCAAGGTGATGCACACGCCGCAGCACACAGGACAGCCGTCCTCGCCTGGGCCACCGGGCAATACCGCTTCCGGCTGCAGGCCGACGCAACGCCAGAAAGCGACACGGCCTCGGCGCAGCCGGGCAGCATGCGCCAGCTCGTTGCGGGCGATGCCACCTCTAAAGACGCCTGCACGCGCGAACTGGAGGCCATCACCCTCGGGCGTGACCTCATCAACACGCCTGCAAACCTCATGGGACCCGAAGAGCTTGCCGGGGCGGCAAACGCGCTCGCGGCGCACCATGGTGCCGATCTGCGCGTCATCGTGGGCGATGATCTCGACCAGGAGAATTTTCCTCTCATTAAGGCCGTCGGCGCAGCATCGCCGCGCGCGCCACGCCTGATCGATCTCACCTGGCGCGGGAGCAAAACGCCCGAGGACGCAAAATCGCTTGTGCTGGTGGGCAAAGGCGTCTGCTTTGATACCGGCGGCCTCAACCTGAAGCCGGGCAACGCCATGTCCCTGATGAAGAAGGACATGGGCGGCGCCAGTTCGGCGTTGGCCCTGGCGCACCTCATCATGTCGTCAGACTGGCCGGTGCGGCTTCGCGTGCTGGTGCCGGCGGTGGAGAACTCCGTGGCGGGCAATGCGTTCCGCCCGGGCGATGTCATCACGGCCCGAAATGGCACGCGTGTCGAGATCTCCAACACGGACGCTGAGGGGCGCCTCGTGCTGGCCGATGCCCTGTCGCTCGCGGCCGAAGATCAGCCCGACCACATCATCTCTCTGGCCACGCTCACCGGCGCGGCACGTGTCGGCTTTGGGCCGGACCTGGTGCCGATCTACTCGAGCGCACCAACGATGGCACAGAGAGCGCTGGCGGCTGGCTGCATGCGTGCCGATCCGGTTTGGCCAGCGCCGTTCTGGGTGGCCTACGATGCGTGGCTGGACGGGGAAACGGGCGAGGTCAACCACGCCCCGGAAACGCCTTTTGCAGGCTCCATCACGGCGGCGCTGTTCCTGAAGCGCTTCGTGCCGGACGCGATCCCCTACACGCATCTCGATATGTTCGGCTGGACACCGCGGGCCCGACCGGGACGCCCCAAGGGTGGCCAGCCACAGACGATCCTCGCGCTCTTTGCGGCGCTTGCGCCAGATTTCGGCGCGCCGCACATCCCCGGTGCCAGCCCTGCGGGCAGCACCGCCGACGTCGCCATTGCACCCGGGGTCCATGCGTCAGCCTCCGCGCCGTTGCAGGAATGACATGCGGCCGCCGTGTTGATCGGCTAAGTCACCGCCACACGCCACACGCGGTCTCAACAGGTGCCTGATGACTGATGACGCCCCCAGCAAGACCCCAGCCGACGAGGTCGAGGTCGA
>CAZGNQ010000274.1:3212-5211 GCA_964527285.1 uncultured Hyphomicrobiales bacterium
GCCGAGCCGTCACATGCCGCCATGTTGACCACGCAGGCGCTGATGGGAGACCTCGTAAGCGTTTTCGACACGACCGCTGAGGGCTGGGCCTGGGGTCAGCTCACGTCGGACGGATACGTGGGTTATCTTCCGCTCGCGGCGCTCGCCCGTGGGCCGATGTTGAGCAATGCGACGGTCATTGCCCCGATGACCCTCATGTTTTCCTCTCCCGACATCAAGAGCCCGCCCGTCGGCGCGCTGCCGCTCGGTGCGGTGGTGCCGCGCAATGGCGAAGTGCGCACCTTCACTGAGACCCGCAGCGGCACCTTCATCCCTGCAAAGCATCTGGCCGCCTCCCCTCCCCCCGCCGGCGATTTTGTCTCCATTGCGGAGCAGTTCATCGGCGCGCCCTACCTTTGGGGCGGTAAGACGCATCACGGCATTGACTGCTCGGGATTGGTGCAGGTGGCACTGGCTGGCGTGGGCGTCCGCGCACCGCGTGACAGCGACATGCAGCGCGAAGCGGTCGGCGAACCGCTCACCGAAAACGGCCCGCTGCGCCGCGGCGATCTCATCTTCTGGGACGGCCATGTGGGCATCATGCGCGACACCGATACGCTGCTGCACGCCAACGCCCACCATATGATGGTGGCGAGCGAGCCTCTGGCCGAGGCCGTCGGTCGCATCGAAAACAACGAGTTCGGGGCGGTTATTGCCGTGCGCCGTTTGAATGCGGCCGTGCTGACACGTGACGATGAGGGGACGACGGACAGCGGGCGAGCGCAAGAGGTGCGGCTGGAACCGACACCGGAGCTGCCAGCCTGACACCTGCACACCAGCGCCCAGGAGGCCGGCGTCGCGTTGGCCGCCACTGATGGGTTGCCCTTGCGTTGCGCGGATGCGTTGCGACGGGGCGTCACGCGCGATGGACGACCATCTGCGGGAACGGAATCACCCAGGCGTTGCGATTGCAGGCGTCAACCAGCAACGTCGCGATCTCGCGCTCGACATCCTCGTATCGCTCAGCCTGCGTGCCGGGCAGATCCACCTCCACCTCGAAGATCAGCGCTGAGTCCCCCGCACGGGCAAGGTCGGTTTCAACGTTGGTCACCCCGTCGCGCCCGAGGAGTTTTATCAGGCCCTCCTCGACATGGGCGCGCAGGCGGCGCGGGATCTCGTCGGTTGCCTGCGCCTGGTGGCTGTAGTCGAGCCCAAACTCCGTCTTGATCCGGAAGCCCGTCGACAGATTGCGCGGTGCCAGGCCCAAGAACGCGCCGGTCGCAAACGTCACACGCGCGCCGCCAAGCTCAACGAGTTGTACAAGCTCCGGTGTCTGGCTCAGCACCCGCGCGATCCGCCCATCGTCAAGTTGCACCCAATCCCCCTTGCGCGTTGGGAACCACGGTTCATCCGGCGCGGCGGGGCGCGAATGCAGTCCGATCAGCTCACGCACGGGCAGGGTGAACGTTCCGCCGTCGAGCGCGGGGTTCACAAGGTCGGTGTACACATCGAGGCGCTGCACCAGCCATGGCACGCCCTCCAGGATGACGCGCTCACCCTCCTGCACCGCCCCCAGATTGAGCAGCAGCGTGATCTGTTCGGAGATTGTGGGCAGCATTTTCAGCCCGATCCAGATGGCCGCCAGCGCGAAAACAGACGCAAGACCCAACAGCAGCCAGTCGTTCATGACGTTGAAAACGGTCAACATCGCCAAAAAGGCTACGACAACGGTGATCACCTTGAAGAACAGCGTCACCAGACGGGTGGTGAAACTCCGCGGGATGCCCTGGCGGCGCTGCACCATGCCAGCGACCCGGCCGATCAGACCCATCACGATGAAAACGCCGGCAAACGCGCCGACTGCGAGCAGCAGGTGGAACCCTCGCTTACGGAAAAACTCACTGGCGTAGGTGCCGAGCCCGCCCGCGCCGCTGGCTTCTTCATCCATGCGGATGGCCAACTGCTGGCGGGCGGTCTCCTCCAGGTCACCAGCCTCGGCCAGCCGGCGCTCCCAGTCGGC
>CAZGNQ010000275.1:0-5156 GCA_964527285.1 uncultured Hyphomicrobiales bacterium
CATGGACCCCAACCATAACATCACCTGTACTGTGCCCCAGGGCGGGGAGGGCCCGGTCTATCCGGGCATGTGATGGGGTTGGGCGGGTTTGCCGCCACAGACCTCCCTACATCGTTGTTCGTAGGACATACTCCCGCGCCGGTTAACAGATTTATAGTAGAAACGTGTTGACGTTGTGCGCACGACACATTAGCTAAAAGCTATGCTGGTGGGCTGGTCTCACCGGCCTATAGATTGTTGGAGATGTATGATGCCCGTCACAAATAAAACGATTGACCGGCCCGCCGCGTCATCGCGCGGTGGGAGTGTAACGCGTGCAAGCTCCAGGACATCGAATTTGAATATGCGTATCGATAACGAAACACAGAACCTAATAGCCGTCGCTTCAGCCGCGCGTGGACTTTCTAAGACAGACTTCGTGCTCCAAAGTGCACGAGAAAGCGCGACCAAGGTCATCTTGGACCAATCTGTTTATTGGTTGAATGATAAAGATTGGGACACTTTAGAAGACGCGCTGAATGCTGAGCCGGAACTCAATGCTGAACTCGTTGACCTTCTGGGTGAAAAGTCACCTTGGGATAAGTAATACGACCACGAGATCAAAAACCGGCGGACGATACGGTGACAGTAATCGAAATGAAGCTGACGAAGCCCGGCCAATTAAAGGCTGGGCATTCTCTCAGGCAATTCGATTGCGGCAATGACGCACTGACTGATTGGCTCAAGAGACATGCACTCAAAGCGGCATCCGATCGCACAGCCTACACATACGTCGTCTGTCGGGGTAACAAGCGTGTGGTCGGATACTACTCCATCGCTA
This sequence comes from uncultured Hyphomicrobiales bacterium, assembly GCA_964527285.1. Lineage (GTDB taxonomy): Bacteria > Pseudomonadota > Alphaproteobacteria > Rhizobiales > CAZGNQ01 > CAZGNQ01. Next base: position 821 of record CAZGNQ010000275.1, read on the forward strand.
CAGCCGCAGTATTTCACGACTCCACCAATTCCAAGGTGCGGCGGAACATGCCGAACCCCATTCCGGCGATGAAGCTTCTGCGGCTCGGCGTGGACACCAGCGAGCAGGGGCAGGGGCTTGGAAAATCACTCGTCAGAGATGCATTCTTGAGAATTAGCAACGCTGTGACGCAAGTGGCGGCACGGCTTGTCATCATTGACGCAATCGATGATGAGGTTGTGCAATTTTATAAGAAACTAGACTTCAAGCCACTTAAGAAAGACTCGCTTACTCTCTATCTCACAGTCGACGCATTGATGACAAATCTTGCCGAAGTGCATAAACGTAAAGCCGGCACAAAGGTTTAGCACGCTGACATTGGCTGCGCATGGCCCATCTTCACACCAGACAAATCGGAACCTACCGTGTCGGCTTTTCAGACCCAGGCGGTGCCGTCTGACGGCTTGGGGCCCTCCACCTACGACTACGCCTGCCTGCTGTTGCTCGGCCTGATGTGGGGTGGTGCGTTCATGTTCACCGCGCTCGCCGTGGAGAGCGTTCCTCCCGCCACGACCGTCGCCGGACGCCTTGTCATCGCGGCCGTCTTGCTGGCGGCCATCGCTGCTGCCCTCGGTCGGCAGTGGCCGCGTGGGTGGCGCGCCTGGGCGTTGATCACGCTCAGTGGCATCGTCGGCAACGCGCTGCCATTCACGCTCATTTCCTGGGGTCAGGAAGAGGTGCCGAGCGGGCCTGCGGCGATCCTGATGGGCATCATGCCGCTGGCAACGCTGGTGCTGGCGCACATTTTCACGGCCGATGAGAAACTCAACCGCTACAAGATCGCGGGCGTGTTCATGGGGCTGATCGGGCTGGTGGTCCTGGTGGGCCCCACCAAGCTGTTCGGGCTGGGCGAGAACGTCGTGCGCGAACTGGTGATCGCCAGCGCGGCCATCAGTTACGGCGTCAACACGCTGCTGACAAAGGCGCTCATGGGCCACGACCGCATCGGCCTCGGCGCCGGGGTGATGCTCACATCGGCACTGGTGATGGTGCCCGTGGCATTCATTCTCGACAATCCGATGGCGCTGACGCCAACGGTCACATCAGCGTCCTCTGTGCTGGTGCTTGGCATCGTGCAAACCGCGCTGGCGGCCCTCCTGATGTTTCATGTGGTCAAGCGCAACGGCGCCACGTTCTTCTCCCAGATCAACTACCTCGTGCCACCGATCGGGCTCATGTACGGTGCGGTGTTCCTCAGCGAAGAGGTCACACTCAACGCGCTCATGGCGCTGGTCCTGATCGTCTCGGGGATCGCAATCGCACGGCGGGGTATGCGCTGACGGGCTAAGCCTGCTTTGAGGGGGGAGACCTTGCCGCACCGCCCGTTGCAGAACCGCGTGACGCCGACGGGCGACATCATTGCCGATCCCGCGCGGGGCGCCTGGATGGGCAACCGAGGTGGGCGCTTTCACAGCGATGCCCGGACGCTTGGGCGCCGACGCTGGGCGTCCAAGGCCTGGATCACCTGCGTGCTCCAGCACACGGATGCGCGCGGGCGCATATGGCAGCGCGACGTGATGGGTGCGGGCTACACCGAGCTTTTTTTCCTGGACGAGGCAACGGCGCTGTCCGCCGGCCACCGTCCTTGCGCCCTGTGCCGCCGGCATGACTTCAATCGCTTCATGGCATGCTGGGCGGACGCCAACGGGCTGGCGTCAATGCCAATTCCGCCAACACAGCCAAGGTTGCCAAGAGTGGGGCACGTCGATCCCGTGCTCCATCGCGAGCGGACCGTGCCGCCAGGGGCGCGACCCGAACTCACGCGGATCAATGGCCTGCCCGACGGCGCCTTTGTTTGGGCGGCGGATCATGACAGGGCACTGCTGGTGGCCGAAGGGCAGCTCTATGCCTGGTCACCGCAGGGCTATCAGGCCTGGACAACCGATGGCCATCTGCCGGCCAGAAGCGCGGTCGCCGGGCGTGTCCACCTGATCACGCCGCCATCGGTGTTGGCCGTCCTGCAGGCGGGCTACCAACCGCAGATTGACGCCAGCGCACGGGGGTGATGCCCGTGCGCCAACACGATCGCCCCCGCGCTGCCGGCGATCGCTCAACCGGCAACCTTGTCGCCAGCGACGTGCGCGTTCGCCCGGCCAAACGGCCCCTGGGCCTCGTGCACACCTGGCTTTTTCTCTGTGCGATCTCCACGGCGGCGCAGGCGCTGGCGTTGACGCTCGGCCTCCGCCCGGGCGGCCTCCAGCTGTGCCAGTTCCCTGGCCCGCGCCTCTGCTGCGGCCACGCGCTCTTCAATGAGGTCATAGGCCAGGTTCAGGCGCCGCGCGACGGATGAAAAATATGCGGCCACCTCGCTCGGCAATTCGATCTGCGCGTAGTGGTCCGGGTGATACTTCTTGGCCATGGCCAGGTAGGCCGCGCGGACGTCTGCCAGCGAAGCCCCTTCCCTCACCCCAAGCACGTCGTACGGATTTACAGCCTCAAAGCGCTTGTGCCCAACAGTCAGTTCATCGCACGCCGGCGGCTCGAAAGGCTCAATAGCAACAATGTGCTTTTTGCCAAGGTGCGCCGGCTCGCCCGTGCAATGTTCAAAGCGCAGAAAGCCATCCTCGCGGGCCAGGACCGCATCGAGCGATTTATCCGCCGGGACGCGCACAATGCCGAAGCGCTCAACGCCACCGGCCAGTTCAACCCGAACATGGATGGCCTTTGTATCTGTCTCGCTGCGCGACGGCGCCGTACCGCGATCAAACATTTCACCACTCCCTGAACACCGGCCCCATTCTGGAGCGACCTTTGACAGGAAAGCGAGCAGGAAGCGTGCCACGCTGACGGGGGCCATTGAGCGCGGTGAGGGGAGCGGCCGATCCTCGGTGACGGAACTCTGGCTCAGGCAGAAGCGGTTGCACACAGCGTTCTGACGAACGGGTTCTCCGGCCCGGCGCACAGGTCATTCCAGATGGCACCAACAGTTGCCAGCACGACCAGCGCAGCGCACGCCAGATTGAAGCGCCAGACCATGAGGGTGAAGCGGGCCATCTGCCAGCGATAGCCAATCGCCCGCGCAAGTAACGACACAAGCAAGGCGGGCGTCAGCAGGATCAGCACCTGAAGCGCCATGACCGTCCGGACGCCAGCCAGAATTCGATCCTCAATCGCGTCCCCGCTCAGGCCGATGGCTCGGGCAATGGTGTCGGCGGTGGGAAAGAGAGCGGAGGCAAAACTCATCAACGTGATCGCCAGTTGCGCCCGCTCCGGCGGTGTCTCTGCCGCGGTCAAGGCCTCCAGGGTCGCCGCATACTCAGGGCTCGCCATGGACGCCGTTGCAGCACCAAAGCCGGCCCAGATGAGCACGCCGATGGCGATTACGTAGCCAAGCGTGCCGAGCAGGCCGACCAGACCGCGCTGGAGGCGTGAGCCAGGCCGCGCTGCTCCATTGGTCCGGGCGAAAGAGGCGGCCGTGAGCAGCGCCAGGAAGAGCGCGAGGTTGAAGATCGAGACGTCCATTGGCCGGATCGGCTGCTCCAATGCCGGTAAGATGGACGACCAGAGGCCCGTCATGCCCGACTGGAAATGGGTGAGGATGGCTTGCGCCCAGGTGGCAAAAAACAACGTGTCTTTGAGGGCGGAAAAGACCGTGAGAATGGAGCCGATCAATGCGGCCCAGGACAGCCATTCACGCTGCATGGCGGCACGCATTCGGTCTCCATCGATGCCGGACTGAGCCTCGCGGGGCTCCCGGCTTCCGCTCGTTTCAGCCATGCCCGTATTTTCCCCTCTTCGGCCCCATGCCCCTGACATTCGCGCCACACGCGGCAATGTGTTCGACCGGCTTCAGTCCGGCAACGCCAGCACACCGGAGATGCTGCGCCGCAAAAGAAGCGTTGCGCATCGCTCTGCCAGCGTGCACATCGGCGGCACAGCGCGCCGTTTTCCGCGACCCGCCCACCACCAAAAACGATATCCGCCGTGGCACTGGTCCGGCGCCCGGACACCTGGAGTGCTCCCATGGACATGCGCAACATCGCCATCATCGCCCACGTCGACCATGGCAAGACCACCTTGATCGACGTGCTGCTGAAGGCCTCCGGCGCCTTCCGGGACAATCAGCACACCGATGAGCGCATGATGGATTCCAACGACATCGAGCGTGAGCGCGGCATTACCATCCTCGCCAAGTGCACCTCGCTGGTCTGGAAGGATACCCGCATCAACATCGTTGACACGCCGGGCCACGCGGACTTCTGCTGCGAGGTGGAGCGGATCCTGAATATGGTGGACGTCGCAATCGTGCTGGTGGACGCCGCCGAGCCCCAATGGGCCCAAGCTTGGTTGAGCGCCT
>CAZGNQ010000276.1:0-5144 GCA_964527285.1 uncultured Hyphomicrobiales bacterium
GGAGGTGTTTGCGGTACCGGTTCAATTGCAGGCAGCCGCGTGGCGACCCGCGCAGACCAGACAGTGGCCTCCACCGTGACACCCGGCACCGTACGCTCAAACATGTGGCGATAGGCCGTCTCGAAAGCCTCGCAAAATCCTTCGGCTGTGGGGGCCTTTGCAAGCGCATCGCTGATCGGAACAGACACATCCCAGCCCTGGCCAGCGTAGCGCATGTCCACCTTGAACGAACCGGTGAGGCCATCGGCCGGCCCACACGATCGCACGAAGCCTTCGGCTTGCGACCAAAGCGCATCAAGCAGCCCGGCAACAAGTGCCGGCTCGAAATTGTCTAAGGTCATGAACGCCGTGCGCGTCGCCTCAAAGCTGAAGGGCGCCCGCAGGAACCCAACGGCCGAGCCAACGCCGGCGCCCGGGGGAACAAGAAGGCGGTCGATGCCCAGCTTTTCGCACAACCGTCCAGCGTGCAAAGGCGCTGCACCACCGAAAGCGATCATCGTATGCTGGCTCGGGTCCTCAGCATTTTCCACCGCGTGGACACGCGCCGCATTCGCCATGGTCTCATCGACCACCTCGCACACAGCAAAAGCGGCCTCTGCACATGTGAGGCCCAGCGGTTCAGCGACATCGGCTGTCATGGCCTCCCGCGCCCTTTCGGGATCAAGCGCCATTGCGCCGCCGGCAAAACCCGCCGCATCGAGACGCCCAAGGATGAGGTCAGCATCGCTGACAGCCGGGCGCAGACCGCCGCGCGCGTAACATGCCGGCCCGGGTTCAGAGCCCGCGCTTTCCGGGCCCACCCTCACCTGGCGAAGCGCATCCACACGCGCAAGCGAACCGCCGCCGGCACCAATCTCGACCATGTCAATGACGGGGATGGAAATTGGCATCCCCGAGCCTTTCTTAAAACGGTAGGAGCGTGCCACTTCGAAGACGCGCGCGGTCTTCGGTGTGTGATCGCGCAGCAGGCAGATCTTGGCCGTGGTGCCGCCCATATCAAACGACAAAGCGCGTGAAACGCCAAACCGCGCCGCAATGTCCGCAGCGAATATCGCTCCGCCGGCCGGGCCGCTTTCAACAAGGCGCACTGGAAATTCCGCCGCGCTCTCAAGCGACATGAGCCCGCCCCCTGAATGCATGAGGAAAACGGGCGCGGTCACCCCAATGCCCTGCAGCCGCGCCCCAAGGCGGCAGAGATAAGCGGTCATCATCGGCTTGACGTATGCGTTCGCCACAACGGTGTTGAAGCGCTCATACTCCCGCATCTGTGGCGCCACCTCGCTGCTGATGGACACCGGCAGATCGGGCCGTGCGGCGAGCAAGGCCTCACGCACGAGGCGTTCATGGCGGCCGTCGACGTAGGCGTGCAGGAAGCCCACGGCCACGCTTTCGTAGCCGCGCGCCACGATCATCTCCGCGAGCGTTTCGACCTGGCGCGTGGAGATCTCTCGCAGCACCTCACCGTCGGCTGCGATGCGCTCATCGACGACGTAGCGATGATTGCGCGCCAGCAGCGGCTCCGGCAGGACGATGTTGAGGTCGTACTGTTCAAACCGGCTTTCGCTGCGCATCTCAATGACGTCGCGAAAGCCTTTGGTCGTGATGAAGGCCGTCCGGGCGCCGCGCCGCTCAATCAGCGCGTTGGTCGCGAGGGTCGTGCCGTGAATGACGTGACTCAGCGCGCCCGTGGGAAGCCCGGCGGCGTCGCACACGCGGGAAACAGCCTCCAGAATGCCCTCGTCCGGCGCCGCGTGATTGGTCAGGACCTTCGTAGAGTGGCGTGTCCCGTCGGCCTCCAGGACGGCATCCGTGAATGTGCCTCCGATGTCGACGCCGAGCCGGGCGGTTTGATGGTCACGGATCACGGTTGGCGCAGCTCCGGGGCGGTGAGGTCTGTCAGGTGCAGTTGCGTGTGCAGGCCCGCGGCAGCCCACTCGAACATATGAGATCGTGCCTTGCGGAATCGAGCGCCGCGCACTGGGGCGCTTTGGCGCAAGAGGCTCACACAAAACGCCGATCAGGTTTGAGCCGGCGCGTGAATGACCCTGAAAGGCCTAAGGATTGGCGCAGCGCGCGTCCCATCCGTCATAATGACGCCATGCCGGGCAGCGCGATATCGCAGCCTCGAAGGCGATACCATCGGCGCGTTGCCGTCAATTGCAAAGCACCCATATCGAATGGAGCTGCCGCTTGTCGCACGAACGGGGGGCGGACAGCGGGGCGGTCCCGTGAGCGAGGCAATCTGACGGTTTGACCGCTGCGGGCTGGGACGCCAGTGTTGACGGCCGTGTGGACCTGACCGCCATTCGCATGGCAACGACGCGCCGTCGGGCCGAACGGTCGGGCCACCGCCATGGTGGGCGATGCGCGAATGCGCCGGCTCATCGCATTAAACACAGTGAGACGTTCGTCCCGATGCGCACGAACTACAGATTTGGCGAACTTTTTCTCCGGGCGCACGAACCCATGGCCCGCAAGGTCCTGGGCGAGGCAGGCCTCAAGCCGTCGCGCCAGCGCATTGCAATCTGCGGGCTGCTGTTCGCCGGCCCGCCGCGTCACGTGACGGTGGAGGATCTGCACGCCGAAGCCCATGCCCACGGCATCGCAACGTCACTCGCCACGGTCTACAATACACTCAACCAGTTCGATGAGGCTGGTCTGATCCGCCGGATCGCTCTGCCCGGCGGGCGAGGATGCTACGACGTCAACGTCGGCAATCATCACCATTTCTATGTGCGCGAGGAGGACCGCGTCTTCGACATTGATGACGCCGAATTGGTCGCCAATCTGCCGGAGCCGCCCGAGGGCTACGAGATTGAGAAGGTGGATGTGGTCGTGCATCTGCGCCGCAAGGCGGACTGAGACGGGGCCACACGACCCGGTCGGGCTCGGTCACGCTTTGCCTGGGCATGGGGTCAGTCAGCGGCGGCGGTCGTCGCTCAATGAAGCCGGCAGGTGTGCCGCGAGCGTGCCCCGCACCGCGCTTTCCAACGCTTCCAGCGGCTGGCCGGCGCGGGCCAGTTGCTGCAGCGCAACGTAGGCGGCTGTCAGCGCCTCAGCCCCGTCACTGATCCGATTGCCTCGCCCCTGCACGCCTGGCCCCTGCACGCCTCGCCCCTGCACCCCTGGCCCCTTCGCGCCGGCTCTCTCGCCAGCATCAGCCAATGCGACGGCGAAGCCTGCTGTGAGGCGGCCCACCATCGCGAGCACGGCCTTGCGGATCTGCGCGTCCTCGTTGCCGGGATCAGCGGTGGTGTGACACATCAGGCAGCCCCGCCGATCGCCGCGGGCCACATCCTGGACCACGCTGGTGAACACGCGGGCAATGCGCTCATCGCCGCCACCCTGGCTGGCATCGCCCAGCAACGCGATCGCAGGCGATACCTCCCGCCGGTCGTAGAGCGCCAGAACCTGCAGGAACAAAGCGCGCTTTTCGCCGAAAGCCTTGTAGAGGCTGCCGCGAGCGATGCCCATGCCGTCCAACAGGTCCGGCAGGGCGGCGCCAGAGTAGCCCCGCGCCCAGAACACCCGCATGGCGCCCTCGACGGCCGCGTCGATCTCGAATTCCCGTGGTCGTGCCATGCGCGGCCTCCTGCGCCACAAGCGATCGCCAGCCCTTTACGTAGGGGAGGTCAGGGACGTCGGGTTAGGAACCGAAAAGTCAAGAAATCACACGACCGTGTTTTGAACCGTGCAGTTCCGAACTCAAATGCGACGTGTCGGGAGCCACGGGGCGGCCCAATCGGGCCAGTTCACCCCCGACACCGAACCCACACCCGCGTGACCGCGCGTCCCGCCAGCCAAGGATCGATCCCATGTCCGTCACGACTGCGCAATCAGACATCTCAGAACCGAATTCCATTGAAACACTCGGCCGCTACGCCACGCTCTATGGTCTTGCGATTGTGTTCCTGTGGATTGGCGCGATGAAGTTCACCGCCTACGAGGCGAACGCAATCCAGGGGCTAGTTGCCTCTAGCCCCTTCATGTCGTGGCTCTATGGCGTTCTTGATGTGCGCGGCGTCGCCAACCTCATCGGCTCCGTCGAGATCGCGACCGGCCTCCTGCTGGTGGCGCGGCCTTGGAGTGCAGCGGCGGGTGCGATCGGGGCGGCGCTGGCGGCGCTGACGACGGCCGTCACGCTGACGTTCATCTTCACCGCACCGGGGTGGGAGGCGAGCCTTGGCGGGTTTCCGGCACTGTCGGTTGTTCCCGGCCAGTTTCTGCTGAAGGACGTCGTCCTGTTCGGCGCGGCTCTCTTCATCCTTGGTGATGCGCTGAACGACCGCCGTTAAACGGCGCGTCGATGGGCATAGGGGTCTGCGACCTCACGCATTAAGATCGGCGCGCCGCATCGCTTTATCGAGCCCAGCGCTTACGCCTTGGACGGTGGGCGTCCACCAGCGAAGTCCCGACACCTTGCCGCCCATCACCGCCGCGCAGAGACGACCAACTCCGAAGCGGGCCGGACGCCCAAACCATCCACCGCTCTGAGGCCTCGGCTTGCCGTCCGGCGCCGCGCACGCTACTGGTTTCGCCACTTCACAGCCCGCGCGGCCGTTGGGCTGGCGAGCGTTGCATAGCGACACTTTGGACTGCCTCGCGCCATGGCGCCACCCGCCGACGGCGAGCATCCAGCGCCACCCGAAAGCCGCCGCACCCAGCGGGCCCGTTCGCAGCCGATGCACACGTGGCCCCGCCGAAGGACCCGCCCCCGTGATTGACGAAAACGATCCGCAGACCCCTCACGATGACGGTGCCGGCGATGACGGTGCCGGCGACGACGGCAACAACGGATCGGGCGGCGGCGACACAGGCGACAGCGGCTCAGGTGACATTCGCCCGGTCCTGATCAGCGACGAGATGCGCGCGAGCTACCTTGATTACGCCATGAGCGTGATCGTGAGCCGCGCGCTGCCCGACGTGCGTGATGGTCTCAAGCCGGTCCACCGCCGCATCCTCTACGCCATGGGAGGATTGGGCGTTGACTGGAACAAGCCCTACAAGAAGTGCGCGCGCGCGGTCGGCGAGGTTATCGGTAAGTATCACCCGCACGGCGAAGGCGCGGTCTATGATGCGCTGGTGCGTATGGCGCAGGACTTCTCCATGCGCGTGCCGCTGCTCGACGGCCAGGGCAATTTCGG
>CAZGNQ010000277.1:0-5142 GCA_964527285.1 uncultured Hyphomicrobiales bacterium
ATCGCCTGCCTGCTGCGCAACACGGTCCAGGCGGCGTGCGCAATCCAAGGCGTGACCATGCCAAGCCTCGATTTCTCAACGGACTGAGGGCTCCCTCGGAAAAGGCTGCGGCCAGTGGCGGCAGTGTCGCCGGCCGGCCCAAAAAAAGGGGGGCGGCCCGGGAGCGTCATCGCCCCCGGCCTCAGCTACTGCGCGAGTGCCTTGGTGGCCTTGGTGGGCGGTACGTCGCCGGCGCCGCCCGCGTCCTGATCAAGCGCCTGATAGCTGAGCACCGCGTGCACTGCGACCGTGGAGATGACGATCGTCCCCCCGACCAACTGCGCCGCCGTTGGCGTCTCGCTCAGCACCAGCCAGACCCAGTACGCACCGAGCACTGTCTCCAGCAGCAGAATGAGGCTCGTCTCAGGGCCTGAGATGTATTTCGGTCCCGTGGTGTAAAGCGCAAACGCAAGCGGCAGGATGATCAGGCCGTGGATGAGCGCATAAATGCGCTCTGTCCCTGTGATGGCCAGCGGATCGGCCAGCCATATCCCCACCGCCGCATAGACAAGCGGTGCGAGGACCATCACCACCAGATTATCGATTTGCGGCTCGTGCTCGAGCACGGAAAGAAAAATGCCGAGGCAAACTGGCGTGAGCAGGCAGATGGCGATGCCCCAGAGATTACCAGCCGCCAGCCACCCCTGAACAGCAATGGCGATGCCCACGACGCCGATCGCGATGGCCACCCAGGTGCGGGTCGGGACGTGGGCGCGATAGATCAACCATCCAGCCAGCGCGGCGAAAAAAGGCGTCGTGGCAACGATGACCAACAGCGTGGGAACGTTGGTGGCATGGACGCCGCCGACAAAGCCGAACGAGGTGAGGACAAACAGCCCTGTGGCCACCAATCCCTTCCAGCCAAACGTGGCGAAGGAGCGCTTCATGCCGCTCCAGCCACGGAACAAAGGCAGGAAAACCACGAGCGCAATCAACGCCATCGGCAGGCCGCGCCAGGGCAACTGGGACAGCGCGTCAGCCCCGATGAGGCGAATAAAAAGCGAATCCACCGACAGGATGAACACGCCGAGCGATGTGATCGCCAGCCCTTTAAGATGTCGGCGGCGTGCGTCTGATTGCATGTCGGATGTCCCGGTGATGGGGCGGCTGAGCGCCCCTCAAGCGGGCGAAAAAGAAACGCTGGCGGATTGCCACGCAAAGCCGGCTGCTTCTCCGGGCGCTGCGTCGCGTCCAAGTGTCATCGTCATGCGCTAGGCGTCAACCGCGATGTCGAAGCCGATGTCAAGCGACGGCGCAGACATGGTGACCTGAGACGTGGAGATAAAATCAACCCCCGTCTCGGCAACCGCACGCACCGTCTCGAGCGCGATCCCGCCAGATGCTTCCAGGACAGCGCGGCCATCCACAATCGACACAGCCTCGCGCAGTGCGTCAGGCGTGAAATTGTCAAGCAGCACGACGCCCGCACCGTGATTGATCGCCTCGCGCAGCTGTTCCAGCGTATCCACCTCAATCTCAATGGCCGTCAGATGTCCGGCCGCAGCGCGCGCACGGTCCAACGCCTGGGCCACCCCGCCACATACGGCGATATGGTTGTCCTTGATGAGCATCGCATCATCGAGCCCGTAGCGATGATTGCTGCCGCCACCGCACCGAACGGCGTACTTCTGCAAGGCACGCAGGCCGGGCATTGTCTTGCGTGTGCAGCATATCCGGGCCCGCGTCCCGGCGATGGCATCAACAAAGCGGTTGGTGAGCGAGGCGACGCCGCTCAGGTGGCAAAGAAAATTCAGTGCCACCCGCTCTGCCGTCAAAAGGGCGCGGGCCGGGCCGGTGACCGTGGCAAGCCGCCCGCCCGCCATCACCGGTGCGCCATCCGTCGCCGACAATTCAATTCGGATCGCGGGATCGATCAACGCGAAGGCGGCACGCACGCACGCCAGCCCCGCGACGCGCCCGGGCTTGCGCGCAACGAAATGCGCGGTCGCCATGCGATCGGCCGGTATGGTTGCCACCGACGTCACATCACCAGCGCGCCCGAGATCCTCCCAAAGTGCGGCGCGCACCGCATCCTCGACCAGGATCAGCGGCAGCTCGGGCAGCGGTGCTGGTTGCCCTGATCCCCCGGCACCAGCTTCGGCACGGGCGCCACCGGCATCCGCATCATCGGCGTGCGTCATGATTTGCCTCTCTCTGCCTTTTCGGCTGAACGTCTCGATGTTCAAACGGAGCTGCCGCCACGCCCAACGCGCGCAGCGGCCTCGATGTCTTCCAGGATGGCTGCGGCAGCGCCGCCCGGATCGGCCGATTGCGTGATCGGCCGCCCCACAACCAGCAGATCGGCGCCGGCCGCGATCGCGTCGCCCGGAGTGGTCACGCGCACCTGATCACCCGCGGCCATGCCCGTCGGCCGGATGCCTGGCGTGACAATGAGGGGCTTCGAACCAATCGCGGTGCGCAACAGCGCAGCCTCGCGTGCAGACGCCACAATGCCATCGACCCCTGACGCGTCGGCGAGCCCGGCACGGCGCTCCACCAGCGCTGCCAGCGGGGCTGTGATCCCCTGCTCTGACAGGTCGTCCTGATCGAGGTGGGTCATCACAGTCACAGCAAGCAACCGCAAAGGGGCATCCCCTCGCCCGCGCACGGCTGCAGCGAGTGTTTTGGCATCGTGGCCATGGACCGTGACATAATCGACCCCAAGCTTGGCAATCTGCGCCACTGCGCGCTCGACCGTCTGGCTGATGTCCAAAAGCTTAACGTCGAGGAAGACGGCGTGGCCGCGCGCCTTGAGTTCTTCCACCAGCGCAAGCCCGCCGGAAAAAGCCAGCTCCAGCCCGATCTTGTAGGTCCCGGCCCGCTCACCCACCGTTGCAACTATGTCGCGCGCCGCCGTGACGTCAGCGACGTCCAGCGCCACACACAATCGATCCGCTGCGCCTGCCATGCGGTCACCCCCATCTTCGCCGTGCCCGACCCGTGCCGGGACGTGTTTCCTGAACAACGCCTTTCAGGATTTCGCTCACGGCTGTGCAGGACGCCCCCGCCAAGCCCAAGAATGCCCATATTGCCGGACGATACCATCCACAGACGTTGATGCGCAGGGCTTGCGACGCTGACAGCGTTGCGGTCTTCCTGCGCTGGCACCACGGCTCAGCAACCCCATCGGACGTCACACAGTTGTAACGGCCGGCGCACAACACGGTCACACCGCCAACGCACTCCAAGGCACTGCCTGCGGCGGCCTCACGCGCGGCAATAAGGCCCCCAGCCGACGCAGTCCGCCCCACCGCCATTGGGAACGAAAGGGACACCTATGATACTGAAACCAATCGCGGCCTTGCTGGCCGTGGCCCTCGTGGCGGGCGTGCCCTCCATCGCGACCGCGCAGGAGCAACAGCAGACCCGGCCGAACGCTGTCGGTGCTGGCGGCGCTGGAGCCGGATCCGAAACGGCGGTACAACTGACCGACGCCGAGCGCACGGTGGTTTCCGAACTCGACGGCTTCTTTAATGCGGTTGAGCATTTGGAAGGCCAATTCGTTCAAACGGACGCCCAAGGCCAGACGGCTGAAGGCAAGTTCTACGTTCAGCGCCCCGGCAAATTCCGCTTCGTCTACAACCCTCCGAGCCGGCTCGTGATCTTGTCGGACGGCGAATACCTGTCAATTGAAGACTACGACCTGGACACCGTTGAACGCTACTCGCTCGATTCCACGCCCTTCCGCATTCTTCTGTCGGAAACGGTCGACATCCTGAAAGACGCCATTGTCACCAATGTTGCCATTGCCGGCCCACTGGTGAGCGTTGCGATGCGTGACCGTGCGAATGCCAGCAGCGGAAAGCTGCGGATCACGGTGCTGCGCAACGACGATCAGCAGCTTGAATTGAAGGAATGGGTGGTGACGGACGCCCAGGGGCTCGACACGACAATTGCGGTCAGCGACCTCGTGTTCGGCCAGCGCGCTGATGACAAGCTGTTTGTGTCGTCAAAGAAAGTCGGCGCATCAGCGGCGTTCAAAAACGAGCGCTGACGACACCGTCTGCTGTCTGGCTGTGCTCAGCCATAGAGCGCGAGGCCGCCTGACGTTGAAAGGCCCGCCACAGCAGATGCTGGCGGGCTTTTTGTTGCGATGAAACGCTGAAACTCAGGCCTGTTTGGTCGGGCGATAAACGTCAGGCCACGTCCGCCTCAAAAGCGGACTTGAGCTCAGCGTCAGCCTCCCGCAGCGCTTCGGCAAGGCTCTCAAGACGCAGCGAGAAGCCGGCCAACAGGCTCTGGGCCAGCTCCGGCTCAACCCGCAGGAGATCGTCGATCGCGGAACGGTGAAACACAAGCGTATGGACCGTATTGAGCGCCACGATCGTGGATGCGTGGCATGTCTCCGTAAACATTGCGAGCTCTGAGAGCATCGTGCCCGGGCCAAAGCGCGCCTCAATGCCGTGGCGTTTCATGAAGCGCTCATCGGATGTGGCCAGCGCTTCCGGTGTGATCTCCGTCTGACCCGCGACCAGCACCGCGACATCTCCGTGCATGATGAGGAACGCCTTGTCGCCGTCCTCGCCGGCCTTGATGATATACTCACCCTGGCCGAACGACTTGCGATCGGCGCAAAGAGCCAGGGTCTTGAGCTGCTGCGGGGAGAGCTTTGAAAAAACATCTGCGCTCATCAGCGGCAGCAGGAGAGATTCAATCGACATTATGCCCCCTCGTTTGACATTGTGGCATTGCCCCAAGGCCAAACGATAAAGGGATTCGCACGACATGGTGTGTTGTATCCCCAAGAAAGCGGTGCCGAAGTGCAACTCTGCCCGGCGTCCACGGATCGCGGAGCCACACCGCATTGCGCGCGCACAACGTCGACGTGCGCTGGCCCCCTTTTATGGCACCAGCTTGTAACCGCCCGTCTCGGTGACGAGGATCTCCGTGTTCGACGGATCAATCTCGATCTTCTGGCGCAGCCGGTAAATGTGCGTCTCCAGCGTGTGGGTCGTCACACCGGCGTTGTAGCCCCAGACCTCGTGCAAGAGCACATCGCGCGAAACAACCTTGTCGCCAGCGCGGTAAAGAAACTTAAGGATGGCGGTTTCCTTCTCGGTCAGCCGGATCTTGCCGCCCTTGGCATCGATCATCAGCTTGGCC
>CAZGNQ010000278.1:0-5124 GCA_964527285.1 uncultured Hyphomicrobiales bacterium
GAAAGTGCTTCGGCTTCTGGTGGGACCACCTGAAGCGCAAGATGAATGCAAACAGGGAGTTAGAGGGATGTTCCGCGCTTCCACCGAAGCCTGACGGCCACCTGAACGTTGGGCGAGCGCCGGTATATGGTGCCGGCCCGAACAGACGTGGCACGCGAGCGCAGCGCAAGAAAGCAAAAAGGCCCCGCACCATTGGCGCGAGCCCCAAAAACCGCAGATGCGGCTGTTTGCTTCAAAGCGGATCAGCCAAATCAGTTGGAGCCGCGCACTTCAGCGTAATCGTACGTGCCGTTCTTCCACTCGTACCAGACATAACCCGGCAGCGTCACGTCGCCCTTGTCGTCGAAGGACAGGTCACCCAGCACTGTCTTGAACTCGCCGGCATTCAGCGCCTTCATCACAGCCGACGGGTCGATGGAGCCAGCCGCCTCGACAGCCTGCGCCCATGCCTGGATTGCACCGTAGGTGTAGAGGACGTAGCCCTCAGGATCGATGCCCTTCTCCTTGAACTTCGCGACAACCGGAGCTGCCACTTCGTACAAGCGCGGGTCGGCCGAGAACGTCATCAGCGTGCCTTCGCCGGCATCGCCCGTGATGGACCAATACTCCTGCGTGACGAGCGCGTCGCCGGAGATCAGCTTGGTGTCCATGCCCTGGTCGCGCATCTGGCGCACCATCAGGCCGGCTTCCGTGTGGTAGCCACCGACGTAGAGCACATCGACGTTGTTGGCCTTCAGCTTGGAGACGAGGGCCGTGTAGTCCTTCTCGCCAGCCGTGTAGGCTTCGTACAGCGCCTCTTTCTTGCCCTTGGCGTTCATGGCCGCCTTCGTCGCATCGGCAAGGCCCTTACCGTAGGCCGTCTTGTCGTGGACGATGGCGATGTTGGCGTCCTTCATGGCCGCCAGGAATGCGCCGGCCGTCTCACCCTGCTGGTCGTCACGACCGCAGACGCGATAGACGTTCGGGCCGCCTTCGTCGGTCAGCTTCGGGTTCGTGGAAGCCGGGGAAATCTGGATGATGCCCTCTTCCTCGTAGACCTTGGAGGCCGGGATCGAGGAGCCAGAGCAGAAGTGACCGGCGACGAAGGACACGCCGCTGGAAGCGAAATTGTTGGCAACCGCCACAGCCTGCTTCGGGTCGCAGGCATCGTCGCCGATTTCGAGCTTGAGCTGCTGACCAAGGACACCGCCGGCGGCGTTGATGTCGGCAACAGCCATCTCTGCGCCAGCACGCATCTGCGCACCGAAGCTGGCGTACTGACCGGTCATCGGGCCGGCCGTTGCAATGGTGATCTCTTCAGCCGAGGCTGCCGTTGCGGCCAGCCCCAGTGCGGCGGCGGAAACCGCTGCGAGAAGTGTCTTCATACCCTACGTTCCTCCATGGGACGATTATGCGCCGCGGGGCGGCCCCCCGCGTCGTGCGCACATGTTAATCAAAAGTTGGGCATTGGCTAGGGGGTTGCGCGGATCGATTTTGGGCTTCGCGTGGCGCTTTCAGGGAGCGCCTTCAAGGTGGCGGTCGGCACGCCTTCGTAGCCCGGAGCCGAGCGGAAACCGGTGCTGAATGGGACGGGCGGGCGGCCGTCTGTCGGGGGCAGCGGTGTGTAGGGATTGTCACTGGGTCATTCGCGGCTGCCGGGTTATACATACGTAGCAGTGTGGACGCCGCGGGCAATGGTGCGGCGGTGGCCCCACACGCGTCAGGACAGGAATGACCCCGACCCCAAACATATCCACGCCCCACCGAGGGACCGCGCCTCGTGGCCCGAGGACGTGGTCATTGCGCGTTCAGGTGCTGATCGTCCTTGTTGCCGGGGTGCTCGGCGGCGGCATCTGGCAGGCGCGCGAGCAGATTGCCCGCGCGATTCCCGTGGTGCTTGGCGTGCCGGGGGCGCAACAGGCAGCGGGTGGTTCTCAAAATGGCGGCGAAACGTCCGGCGCGCGCGCGGCCAGCGGTGGCAAACGCGGCGCATCCCCTTCGCCAGCCGTGCCTGTGATCGTGGAACGCGTGCGTCGCCAGCGCGACATGGCATCGGTCGCAGCCGTCGGGACGGGCCGCGCTCTGCGCTCTGTTACGTTGTTCCCGAGAAGCGATGGCGTGGTGACCGAGGTGGCAGTCGCGCCGGGGGACCGGGTGGACGCGGACGCCACCATTCTCACGCTCGACCGCCGCAAGGCCGAACTCGAAGTCGAGTTGGCGCAAAAGCGCTTGGAGAATGAGCAGGTGAAGCTTGAGCGGGCCGAATTCCTCAAGCAGCGACGGGTGAACTCCACCGCCGGCATGGAGGACGCAAAGGTTGCTGTTGATCTGGCGGAGATTGCCGTGCGTCAGGCCCAGGAGGCTCTGCGCGATACCGCCGTCGTTGCGCCATTCGCAGGGGTCCTGGGCATTGCGAAAGTTGAGCGCGGCGATCGCGTGACAACACAAATGGAGCTGGTCACGCTTGATGATCGCTCTGCCATTCTCGTTGAATTCGACGTTCCGGAGGGCGTGCTGCCGCGCCTGCGCATCGGCCAGCCCGTTGCCGCACGCTCGCCGGGCTTCGCTGCCCGAACGTTTGAGGGAACCATCAGCGCCATCGATGCGCGCGTTGACCCGACCGCGCGCACCGTACGGGTTCGTGCGAGCATTGATAACGCGGGTGATTGGCTGCGGCCGGGCATGTCGTTCGCGGTGGCGCTCGACATCACTGGCGATGAGTTCATTGCGGTGCCCGAGCTGGCGCTCCAATACAAGAATGGCAAGAGCTTCGTCTGGCGTGTGAGCGATGGCGCGGTGGAGCGCGTGAGTGTCACCACGGTGAAGCGCCTCAACGCTGTGACGCTGGTGAGCGGACCATTGGCAGCCGGCGAACTGGTCGTGGTGGAGGGTGTCCAGCGTCTGCGGCCTGGGCGTGCCGTCCGCTTTGAAGCGCCGCTGGACGACAGCGAAGCAGCAACAGATGGGGCGGGGGAAGCGCAACCGGCGAACCCAGCGCCCACTGAGACGGCCGACCGCCGCTCCGGCGGCTTGAGTGCACTGCCGGAGGCCCGCCGCGCGCCGACCGGTCAGCCCGCGCGCACGCCCGGTTAGCCCGCATGACCCAACACGGCAACAGCACCAACGCGAGCCATACACAAACGCCGAACGCAGGGGCCGAAGCACGCACTGCGTCGAGCACGGCCCCGTCCAATGCGGCCCCCGCGGACGACCGGCTCGACGACCTGCCAGCGCTCAGCGTGCGCCGCCCCTACCTCGCCTGGGTGCTCAATCTCCTCATCGTGGTCGCCGGCATTGGCGCCGTGTTCGGCGTTGAGGTGCGCGAGCTGCCCAATGTCGATCGGCCGATCGTGACCGTGCGCGCCAACTACCCGGGCGGCTCGCCCGAGACCATCGACGCGGAAATCACCAGTACGGTGGAAGCTGCCGTGGCCCGTGTGGCCGGCATCAGCGAGGTGCGTTCGTCCAGCGAGGAAGGCAACTTCCGCATTCGTGCCGTCTTCCGGCCCGGCACCGATCTGATCGACGCGGCCAACGACGTGCGCGAGGCGGTTGCCCGCGTTCAGCGGGAACTGCCCGATGGGGTGGAAGACATATTCGTGGTCAAGGCGGACGCTGACAGCCAGGCCATCGTCCAGCTTGCTGTGTCCTCACCAACGCTTGGCATCGATGCGCTCACCCGCAAGGTGGACCGCGAGGTGGTGCCGGCGCTCACCACGCTCGACGGCGTGGCGGAGGTGCGCATCTTCGGCGAGCGCGACCGGGTGCTGCGCGTGGAGGTGGACCCGATGCGGCTCGCCGCGTTCGGGCTGTCCGTTGCCGATGTGGTCTCGGTTCTGCGCGAGGCGCGCTACGATGTGCCGACCGGCAGCTTCACCTCAAGCGAGCAGGACATCCTGGTGCGCGCGGACGCCACCGTCACGGACCCGGTTGATGTCGAGCAACTGATCTTGCGCGAGCCGGTGCGTCTGGGGGAAGTGGCATCGGTCTATTTCGCGCCGGCAGAACCAGAGAGCATTGTGCGGCGTGACGGTGAGGTCGTGCTGACACTTGGTATCGTGCGCCGCGCCCAGTCGAACACCGTCGCCATCTCGCAAGACGTGCGCGATGCCGTAGGTGAATTGAACGACCGGTACCGGGATCTGACGATTCAGGTGAACTCTGATGATGCGGTTTTCATCACGGGCGCCATCAATGAGGTGCTCAGTTCGCTGGTGATTGCCGTGCTGATCGTGGTGCTTGTGCTTGCGGTTTTTCTGGGCTCGGTCCGCGCCGCACTCATTCCGGCCGTGACAATCCCAATCGCGCTCATCGGGATGGTCGCGGCCATCTGGCTGCTCGGCTATTCGATCAACCTCATCACCCTGCTGGCATTGGTTCTGGCGACGGGCATCGTCGTCGATGACGCCATTGTCGTCTTGGAGAATACCGAACGCTTGAAGGCGATGGGGGTGCGGGCGAAAGCGGCAGCCGTCATCGGGACACGTCAAGTGTTCTTTGCCGTTGTGGCGACCACCGCAACGCTCATTTCGGTGTTCCTGCCGATCTCGTTTCTGCCCTCCTCGGCAGGGCGGCTGTTCGGCGAGTTCGGCGTGGTGCTGGCCGTCACCGTGTGCATTTCGTCGTTTGTCGCGCTCACGGTGGTGCCTGCGCTTGCCGCCGCCACCCCCGGCCCTGCTGATGAGCAGGCGCGAGGTCGGCGCGGGAAGCGGTCCGTTCCAGCAATCCTCATGGACCGGTTGTTGGCCGCGCTTGGCGTTGCGGTGTTCTGGCCAATCCGCCAGATCGGCCGGCTGCTCACCGGGCTCTATGCCGGGCCGCTGCACATCGTGCTGACCGTGCCGTTGCTGGTGCTCGTCGCCTGCTCAAGCGTCTTTGTCTTGGGATACCTGCAATACCAGACGCTGGCGGAAGAGCTTGTGCCCGAGGAGGACCGCGGCGTCATCCGTGTCTGGATGACCGGTCCGGACGGAACGGGGCTGGATTTTACCGACCGTCAGGTGGAGCGCGCCGAAGCGATCCTTCAACCCTACGTCGATGCGGGGGTGGCAACGGGTATGCTGTCGATCACAGGGCGCTGGGACCCGAACCGCGGCCAGATCATCGCGCCGCTTGCGCCCTGGGAGGAGCGCACGGTGGGCGAGG
>CAZGNQ010000279.1:0-5119 GCA_964527285.1 uncultured Hyphomicrobiales bacterium
GATGAAAGCCGGGCTGGTGCCGACCCTCAGCCGCTCACAACATAAGCCGGAGCACGACGCCGCGCGCGCGTCCCGGCAATCAGCAGCGGGCGAGATCAGTAAATCGTGTCCTTGTCGGCAAAACACGCCCGCATGTACTCGCACCGCTTGGGCCCGGCGAAATGGTCGTTTGTGGCCGCCGCCTTGGAAATGAACTCGCAGATCTGATCGAGGCCCTTGGGTGTCAGCCAGCCGTACACCCGCCCGCGTCGCACGGCGAAGCAATCCGCAATGCGCTCGTTCGGGCCGCGGAACTGGTGTGCACACTCGTGGGAATAGATGTAGAGCTTGACGGCCTTCGGAATGCCTTTGAACCGCTCCGGATTGAGAATGAGAAAGGTGGGGAAGGCCGCACCGTAATCGTCCAGCGTGGGATCAAGCACCGTCGGTCGGCGCCCGCACAACACACGTTGACCATCGATCTTGAGTTGCCCCGGGGGCACCAGAACGGCCTTGTCGCCAATGTAGTTGATGTATTCCTCAACCGTCGGGCCGGTGTTCTCTTCCGCAAGGCCGGTCCGCCCTGAGGCCGCCAGCATCGCGCCAAACACAAGCATGGCGGCAATGCCCAGACAAAGCGAACGGTCCGGCGCGAAAGCCATCAGCGATCCGCGCGTGGTCGTTTCGTTCCGCATGCCAAGCCCGTGCTTCTGGTTTGTAAGCCGCAGCGAATGTGCGGCGGTTTGCGCCCTGAGTGGCGCGTGGGGATCAGCCCAAAGTCCAACCACTGTCTAACCGTCACCGCGTCGCCTGACCAGGGTCTGCGACCATCGCGATGCCCCCATGGCGAACGCGCCCGGGATCATCGTGGGGTCCGATCCGTTTCAGTTGTATGGCGGATGGGGCGGCGTGATGACGGGCGCCAGTATTGACGTGGGATCGTGCCGGTGGCGGCTGCGGAAACAGACGCTTGGGAGCCGGATTAAGCGCACCGTAAGCTTGTGGTGCGAAGCTTATCATATGATCAAGCGTGTCATCCTTTTCGTCGCCGCTGTCGCGGTCCTGGCCGTTGGCTACCTTGCCGTCTTCGGCCAGCCGGGCGCCGCCGACCATGTGTTTGAGCGCTACCGCAAGGCGCTCATCGATCGCGATTTCATCGCCGCTGCGGCGCTTGCCAACGACGATCTGCGCGCCTTCGACCTGCAGGCCGTTCAGCTCGCGCGTCGGGCGGCGCCGGATGAATTGTTGTCCCACTCGGACGTTCACGTCATGTCGGTGCTGTCGCTGCGCCGCGCCGTCTTGTCGGAGCGGATTGCCTTGGCCGAACTGCGCGTTGCGGATGCGCCCGAGGCGGCCCACGCTCTCATGCGCAGCGCCATGGCATCGACTGACCAGTTCAACGATGTTGGTGTGGTGTTCGCCCTGCCCGTCAGTGCCACCCGCACGCTGGCGTGGCTCGGGCCGCGCGCTTACGTCGGCGACTGGACAATCATCCCGCTGGTGGTGTCCCTGGGTGCGCGCATTGACATCACCCGCGCCACGCGAGGTGATCCCTGGCGGCTCAACTACCTGCCGGCGGTCCGCGCATCGGCGGGGGAGCATGCCCACCTGGGGATTGTCGCCCCCGCCCATGCAGCGCCAGAAAGCCGGCGTGCGGCGTTCGAGGCGCTGCTGTCAGGCAATGGTGCCGCGTTGCCGCCCGCCATCTGGCAGCCTTTGGATGCCGATTGACGGACGGACGCTGGGGTCCAGTCGATAGGGCGCCGCGGCCAATGACTGTGGCTGTGGCTCAAACGCCGTCGCGGACGTCAACGAACTTGCCATGGATGGCGGCGGCGGCGGCCATCACTGGGCTCACCAGATGCGTGCGGCCCTTGAAGCCCTGGCGCCCCTCGAAATTGCGGTTCGAGGTCGATGCGCAACGCTGGCCGGGCTTGAGCTGATCGGGGTTCATCCCAAGGCACATGGAACAGCCCGGCTCACGCCACTCAAATCCCGCGGCCGTGAAAATCTCCGCAAGGCCTTCCTGCTCCGCCTGGTGCTTCACGAGGCCCGATCCCGGCACGATCATCGCGTAGTCCAGGCCGTCGTGCACCTTTCGGCCTTCCACCACCTTGGCGACGGCCCGCAGATCCTCGATCCGCCCATTGGTGCACGAGCCGATCCAGATGACGTCGAGCGGGATGTCCGTGATGGCCGTGCCGGGCGTCAGGCCCATGTACGTGAGCGCCCGCTCCATTGCTGTCCGCTTGGCGCCGTCTTCAATAGCGGCTGGGTCTGGCACGGCGCCGGTGACGGACACCACATCCTGCGGGCTGGTGCCCCATGAAACGATTGGCGGCAGGTTGGCCGCATCAAGGCGCACTTCCACATCGAAGGCCGCGTCATCGTCGGATCGCAAGGTCTCCCAGTACTTGAGCGCCATGTCCCAGGCCGCACCTTTCGGCGCGCGCGGACGGCCCTTAATGTACTCAAAAGTCTTCTCGTCCGGCGCAATCATGCCGGCACGGGCGCCGCCCTCGATCGACATGTTGCAGACCGTCATGCGGCCTTCCATGCTGAGCCCGCGGATCGCCTCGCCGGCATACTCGATCACGTGGCCGGTGCCGCCCGCCGTGCCGATCTCGCCGATGATCGCCAGGATGATGTCCTTGGCGCCCACGCCTTCGGGCGGCGTGCCGTCGACGGTCACCCGCATGTTCTTGGCTTTCTTCTGGATCAGCGTTTGCGTGGCGAGCACATGCTCCACTTCGCTGGTCCCGATGCCATGGGCGAGGGCGCCGAACGCGCCGTGTGTTGAGGTATGACTGTCACCACACACAATGGTGGTGCCGGGCAGCGTGAAGCCTTGCTCAGGCCCGATGATGTGAACGATGCCCTGGCGCACGTCGGTCTCGTTGAAATAGTCGATCCCGAAGTCGGCGGCGTTTTTGGCCAGCGCTTCCACCTGAATGCGGGACTGCTCGTCGTCGATGCCGGCTGAGCGGTCCGTCGTCGGCACGTTGTGGTCCACCACGGCAAGCGTCTTGGCCGGTGCACGCACGGTGCGGCCCGTCATCCGCAAGCCCTCGAAGGCCTGCGGGCTCGTCACCTCGTGGACAAGATGGCGGTCGATGTAGATGAGGCACGTGCCGTCGTCGGCCTCGTGCACCACGTGGTCGTCCCAGATCCTGTCATAAAGTGTTTTTGATTCAGCCACGGTGGCACTTCCCTTAAGTGGTCGCGTCGTTGATCGGGTCAACGGGCTGCGCGGCGTCCAGCACTGCACGCCATCCGTGATGCCTGATGCGGCGCGCCCAACCCTTTGTTTGAACCCAACGTTGAAAGTCGAGAAGGTCCAATGGTCAAGTCTGACAATCTGCTTGCAATCGTCGCGACGGCACTGGCGTTGGCCGTGTTCGCCGCCACCCCCGCTTCTGCCGAGCTCTTGCGGAAAGAAAGCCCGGTGAGCGTCAAGGAGACGCTCGACAAGTTCGAGGCCGTGCTGAAGGGCAAGGGCTTGACCGTTTTCACCCGCGTCGATCACGCTGCGGGCGCCAAGCGTGTCGGCCTCGAGTTGCGCCCCACCGAGGTGATCATCTTCGGAAATCCCAACGTCGGCACCAAGCTGATGCAGGTGGAGCAGACCATGGGGCTGACGCTGCCGCTCAAGGCGCTCGCCTGGCAGGATGCAGAGGGCAAGGTCTGGCTGGGCTATGACGACCCGGCGGATCTGGCCGCCATCCGCGGCGTCCCGGTCGACCACCCCGTGATCCAGAACGTCACCAAGGCGCTGGACGGACTGACCTCGGCTGCCGTGAAGTGATGCGGGGCGGGTCCGCACTGTTGTTCTGACGGTGCTGCGCGGCGGTTGATGGCAGCCGCCGCCAGCGATAGAACGCGAGACAAAGCGCGATATCAACGGCAAGGGGCTGCAGTGCCCCGGTCAGCCCGGTTCACGAGGGGCCGGGTCAAAGGAGGCGGCTGAATGGCAGGCAAGATCTACAACAGCGCGGACGAGGCCCTCGACGGGCTCCTGTTCGACGACATGCTGATCGCCGCGGGTGGCTTCGGCCTGTGCGGCATTCCCGAGCTGCTGCTCGACGCCATCAGGACGGCGGGTACGAAAAACCTCACCTTTGCCTCAAACAACGCTGGCGTCGATGATTTCGGCATCGGCATCCTGCTGCAGACCAGGCAGGTCAAGAAAATGATGAGCTCGTACGTGGGCGAAAACGCCGAGTTCATGCGCCAGTATCTGGCCGGCGAACTGGAGGTTGAGTTCAACCCGCAAGGCACCCTGGCCGAGCGCATGCGCGCCGGTGGTGCCGGCATCCCCGGCTTCTACACGCGCACCGGCGTCGGCACCGTGGTCGCCGAGGGCAAGGAGCACAAGGACTTCGACGGCGAGACCTACATCATGGAGCGCGGCATCGTTGCCGATCTTTCCATCGTCAAGGGCTGGAAGGCCGACGACACGGGCAACATGATCTTCCGCAAGACGGCGCGCAATTTCAATCCGCCGGCTGCCATGTGCGGCAAGGTCTGTGTCGCCGAAGTTGAAGAGATCGTGCCGCGCGGCGCGCTCGATCCGGACCAGATCCATCTGCCGGGCATTTATGTGCACCGCCTCATCCAAGGCGAGCACGAAAAGCGCATCGAACAACGCACCGTACGGGAGGCTTGAGCCATGCCTTGGGATCGCAATGAAATGGCCGCCCGCGCGGCCGCCGAACTCGAAGACGGCATGTACGTCAACCTTGGCATCGGCATTCCGACGCTGGTGTCCAACTACATTCCCGACGGTATTGATGTGACGCTGCAATCAGAAAACGGCATGCTTGGCATGGGGCCGTTTCCGCTGTCAGGCGACGAGGACGCCGATCTGATCAATGCGGGCAAGCAGACCATCACTGAATTGAACCGCACGAGCTATTTCGATAGCGCCACATCATTTGGAATGATCCGCGGTGGCAAGATCGCGATGGCCATTCTTGGCGCCATGGAAGTGGCCGAGAATGGCGACCTCGCCAACTGGATGATCCCCGGCAAGCTGGTGAAGGGCATGGGCGGCGCCATGGACCTTGTGGCTGGCGTAGGACGCGTGGTCGTGGTCATGGACCACACCAACAAGCGCGGCGAGACCAAGCTGCTCAAGGCC
>CAZGNQ010000280.1:0-5108 GCA_964527285.1 uncultured Hyphomicrobiales bacterium
GATCGAACGACTGCGGTTCTGTTTACCACGGGCGGCTGTCGGATGAGGGCTCCAAGTGCTCCCCAAACCATCCCGAACGATGTGCGTCACGGTGACGGTCTGCGCCGGGGGCAGCTCGAGGGCCTGCAACGGCATGACTGTACGCGAGTTACGAGCCTCCATTGCCGCCGGCGTTCGGCGCACAGGGGCTGATCTTGCATGTGGATGCTCGAAATGGGTACGATAACGATCAGAAGGCCCAGCAGCGTTGTCGAGCAACGCTCACTTGGGAAATGTCGGCTTGGACTGATTGATGGGAGAACCCACACAATGCCATTTTATCGCAACCGAAAGTCTAAACAGGCCACGACGACCTCGCGACTCGATGTCATTCGTCTTGGAGTGTTAACCGTTGTCACGCTGTTGGCCGCCTCTAGTCTGTTTGCCGCCACTCCGGAGCCGCTGGCCTATCCGGATTTGCCGGAGACACTTGAGCAGACGGATATGGTTGAGTTTAAGTTTGGCCCTCGGCGCACAGCACTCAACACTGGACCCGCGCTTCTAGATTCGCGGCCGGATATTATTTCGGTTCGGGTTGGAAACTACGATCTCGCAGGCCAGCAGTGGACGCTGTCGGACCACTCGCACTTTCGGTATGATCTAAAGGTCAAAGGATTTGTAAACCCACCGGGCCCGGTAAGTGAGTCGACTCACAACCCGGCGCTCTATGGTCCAGATCCCATTTTCGCGTTTGTGGAGTTTGATATCGACAACAACGCCCACTCCGGCGCTGAAAACGACCACCCGCAGGACGCCTACTTAACGGTCTTTTCTCGCTTCGGCGCACGGACTCCGCTCAAGACCGATCGGAATCCGCTCAATTATAGCGACACATTCAATACAATACTTAATACTCCAACTGCGGGATACACAGGCTCAGACTTTGTATTCACACTAAATGGCTCTTACGTAACTACCATTGTCGGCGACGACGGCGACGGCCTCTTTGAACCGACATTTCCCAAATGACCGTCCCCGGCAACGCTGCCGAGCCTCCTGATCGTTATCGTACCCATTTCGAGCATCCGCATGCAAGATCAGCCCCTGTACGCCGAACGCCGGTGGCAATGGAGGCTCGTAACTCGCGTACAGTCAAGCCGTTGAAGGCCCTCAAGCTGCCCCCGGCGCAGACCGTCACCGTGACGCACATCGTTCGGCACGGTTTGGGGAGCGCTGCGAGCCCTCATCCGACAGCCGCCCGTGGCAATCGGAGCCGCAGTCGCTCGATCCGGCCCAGGATGGCGGCGAACAGCTCTCGCGGCACCGCCACCTCGGCCACCTGGAACATCACGTACCGGGCGTGCCGGACCACCTTGGCACCGATCTTGATGAGCTTCTCCCGCAGCGTGGTCAGCGTCCAGTGCTGAACGCTGCGGGGCAGGGCCAGTCGCCGCAGGAAGTTGCCCAGGTTGTACGCCAGCGCGAAGAGCTGCAGTCGGACCTGGTTGTCCACGAAGTCGTGGCAGCTCAGCCGCGTCCACTTCACGGCGTTCTTGCCCTCCTTGATCCACTGCTCGGCCGTGCCGCGACCGTTGTAGAACCGCACGACGCGATCTGCCGAGCGCCACAAGTTCGTGACGATGAAGCCTACCCGCGGGAACAGCTCGCCCGCGTGCCACTCGATCTTCGCCACCACGCGCCGGGCCGCGTCCCAACTGGCCGCCTGGTACAGAAAGTCGTGATACCAGATGATCGGCCGCCGGGGCGGGCGACCCACCGGACGCGTCAGGAACGGCTCAATCTCCCGCTCCAGCACCGCATTGGCTGGCAGACGGATGGCGTACAGATAGCCCTCACCCTCCAGGTATTCGTACAACTCCGGCCGCGCGAACGCGGCGTCGCCGCGGAAGAAACGCCGGATGTTCTGATCGCGGTAGCGTGTGACAATCGGTCTGAGCACCGAACGCCAATCATCGGCGCTGGCTACGTTGCCATTGCGGAGCATCGCCCGTTCCAGATCGCCGAACTGGTTGAAACAGAACAGCGGGTGGTAGCACGTGCAGCCGAAGTGCCCGTTGTACGCCGAGCCTTCCTGCTCGCCGTAGGTCTCGCTGACCGAGCTGTCCAGATCGAGGATGATCTCGCGCATAGGCTTGCGGTCGTGAACGGCATCAATCCAGCGCCCCGACAGATCCATGAGTGCCGCCAGGTGCGTCGGCTGCGTCAGCACGTCGGTCTCGAAACGACTCATCTGACTGGTCGAGGCCGCATGCTTGTGCTTTGCCCGGCCGCCGACCACATGCCGCATGGCCGGATCGACCGCGAGCCGCTCGGCGTCGTTGGTGTCCTCGTAACCGGCGAGCCGACTGAAGATCGACTGCCGAAGCTGCGCCGTCAAGGTGTGCTGACGGTTGTTGCCGGTGCGCTGGTCCTCCAGAAGATCGTCTCCCATCGCCGTCAACCCCAGGGCGTCATCGAGGTCGCGATAGGCCACCAATCCAGCGTCGCTGGTGACCCGTGAACCACAAAACGCCAGCTTCAGGCCGCCGTCGAACCCGACCCGCAACGCCTCCTTGCGTCTTTCACCCATTGGGTTCTCCGCCCATTCCGAGCCGTGATGCCGAAAACACCATGATTTGCAGGCCCAAACACATGTCTACTATTCTAACCTATAGACATCATCTGGGAAATCCGGGTTGAAGTCGGTGAGAGCTGGGCGCTTGCGGGCACCTTTTTCTGTCGTGCTTCGGGGTATGCCACTCCTGCGTTTTGGGCAGGCCGCGTAATCCCTGGAACCAGTGACCCCCTCCTTCCTGAGTACTGCCCCATTTCAACAGTCGAGTTTAGCTACGACACGCAGAGCGACACCACACAGATCTCGCTAATCTATCCGCTTCGCAATTTGGTCGACGTCATTAACCCAATGACGCTTGAAAACTTTGACTCCAATGCCGCAACCGATAACTCAATTGAAGAAGCCTTGATTGCATTGGTAATTGTGGCGCCTAATATTCCCGGCACAGTACCTGAGCTACCCGTTATTCTCGATTGGACCAACCAACAGAATATTTACGCATTCTTAAATTCCTCTGTGTGGGGGGTTCGAACGTCAGTTGCGACAAGCTACGCACTCGATCCGACAGGAGCTGAAAAGAAGGTCTGGACCGACTACCTCCCAAAGACGCTACCCGGTGATTTGGACGGCGACCTTCAGCTGACCAGCAGTGACGTCACGCTCTATAATGGTTTTCTGACTGGAGACTACAATCTTGACGGCGTTGTAAACGGTCAAGACGACGTTGAAGCAAGTGGGACGTTGGAAGTAATCGATGGCGTGCTAAGAGTTGTCTCGTTTCCATTGAACTTCTCATCTGTAGATAAAAACTACGACGGCGTCATTGATCGAAGGGATCACCCGTTTTACTCCCGCTTTACAGTCGATGAGTTCATTGCCTGCCTCTTAGGCCCTGGCGTTTCGGTGCCGCTAGAGTGTGACTTTGCTGACACAAACGCCGACGGCGTTGTCGACGGCAGAGACATTCAGGCCTGGCAAATTGAACTTGTCGCAGGAGCCAACGAGTAGCGGCCCTACTCAGGGCGCTTGACCAAACAGCGTAGACGTTACCGTCTGGTCGACGATATTGGACCACACAGTAACACCTTGCACACCACCGAATGCAAAGAACACGGACCCGTTTGGGTGCGGCATACGTTCAATGTGTTCGATAAGGGAGGAGCCGAGAGCAGCTCGTTCCACTAGCTTTCTGGCTTCCCCTGAAGTCGGAACTCCAGGATAGTACGATTCTGCTTGAGTAACTAGCGGTCTGTCTGTGCGCGACTCGTAGGCATGTGCACAGGAATTGGAGTGCTCGTGCTGTACTCTTGCGCGATGTCTTGTGGCGGGCAATGGGCGAACAGGGTGCTTCGTTTCCTGCGGTTCTCCTCGCTGACATTGAAACAACTCTTGAGGTCCGCGCACTACGCATAACGTACATTCGTCCCTTGGTCACGCGGTCGCCACAGAGTGCTGGGCAACGTGAACTGCCGCGCATCGTCGAACGTGATCACTGGCGAGTGATAGGACATTCGCCGAGACCTGTCGCGCGTTCCGACGCTGGCCAACTTCACCGACACCTACGTTGAGTCTCGCCGATCAGAGCTTGCTTCTGGGACGCTGGAGCTTCATGAGCAGACCATTCGCTACCTGAAGGCACACTTCGGCGAGCACCGTCGTATTGATGAGATTGCGCGCTACAACGCTCGGGAGTTCAAGACCGAACTGGCCAAGGGCAATCTCCAGCGCGTGAACAAGCGAAAGCACGCCTCGATGAAGCCAACGACGGTCGACCTGCACATCCGCAACGCACGGACAATCTTCAATCGGGCCGTTGACGACGATCTCATCGACGTGAACCCTTTCGACCGCTTGGCGGGCGGCGTTCCGCCCATCGAGAAGAACTGGCACTACGTCTCGCTTGATGAACTTTCAACATTGCTTGATGCGTGCCCGAACCAGGCGTGGAGGACGCTGCTCGGTCTGTGTCGTCTGGCTGGCCTAAGACAGGGCGAGGCCCTAGCGTTGCAGTGGAGCGCCATCAACTGGGATGCCAACCGCATCACCGTGTGGGCGATGAAGACCAAGCGTCGCCGCATCGTGCCCATCGCGCCCGAGCTGATGCCGGTTCTGCGTGACGCTCTTGAGCACGCTCCGGAGGGAGAACCCGCGATCGTCACCGGCATGGCGACGCAGAATCTCTGGCGCGACTTCCGGGTTATCTGTAAGCGGGCCGGCATCAAGCCCTACGCGAAGTTGTGCCACACGCTTCGCAAGAATCGCGAAAGCGATTGGATCGATTCGGGCTTCCCGTTCCACGTTGTCGTTGAGTGGATGGGGCACTCGGATGAGGTGGCCCGTCAGCACTACCTGCGCGTCAACGAAGAGGACCTGGCGGCCGCAACTCACACCCAAATCGGCGCCGTTAGGGCGCAACTTTGGGCGCAACTCGCCGATTCAGGGGGTGATCAGGCCGATCAGCCTGATCCGCAAATCATTAGCTTGGAGGAGTTTAAGAAGAAAGCGGGCGATGGGATTCGAACCCACGACGTCCAGCTTGGGAAGCTGGCATTCT
>CAZGNQ010000281.1:0-5093 GCA_964527285.1 uncultured Hyphomicrobiales bacterium
TAGCTGTCGTGAATGTGCAGATGGCCCTAATATGGCGGGAGCCCGGCGACTTCCTCCATGAAATCGGACCCGCGCAGGGTCGACGTGATGTAACCGTGCGAGAAATCAAAACACGCCCACACGTTGGGATGATCGACCGTCTTGATTTCCTCACCGAGCCGAGCCGGCAAAGCTGTGTATTCGGTACGCTGATAGGTGAACACATTCTCAACCACGAGAATGACGCCGTGCTCTTCAGCAAAGTCCCCGGCTTTCGTGAGATACTCGCGCTGGCGCGCGAAGGCGTCCTCAATCGCCGGCATTTGTAGATCGCCGACAATGCCCGTATGCATGACGTGGTGGTCAGCGCCGATGCGCGCCGCGACCTCGATCGACGCCTTGAGAACGTCGAGGTGGAGATCGAGCCGGAAGGGGTCGTCCATCAGGTTGATGGCGATGGGACCATGGACCGTCGTTGCAAAAGGCCGGTCGCGGACAACAGCCGCCAATGCCTTGACGCGGTCCTCGATCAGGCGCCCGCGCGTGATCAGGTCGATCAGGAAGGTCGGGATCTCGACCGTATCCACGCCGAATGTCTCGATCTCGTCCAACTGGCGCGCGAGCGGGTCAAGCTCGTACCCACCCTCGAACCATGCGGAGATGCCGACGCGTGCGCCGTTGTCGTGGGGGGTCGGTTGCGTCTGGCTCATGTCCATGCGGCCTTTGTCGCTGTTGGGAAGTGTTACGCTGTCGTGGCGCCCGCGGCAGAGCGTGGGGCGACGCGAACGTTTGCTGGTGGGGCGGTGCGTCGCCCCGTCGGCGGGTCATGCCGCATTCAGCACCGCAAGGCCATAGCTTGATGCGCTCCGGCCCCCGTTCGTCCGCCCAGACGTGGATTTGGTTCCGAAGGCCCATCGCAAAGCGCTGTGCCATGGCGTGGGACCGGGCGAATGGGAAAAGGCGAATGGGAAAAGGCGAACGGCGGCGTGTTGGCCGCGGGGTGCGGAGCTTGCAGCATCGGGCAGCGCGGGCTGAGGCGATGGATTGCGCGCCAACAATGCTCGCTTCGACGTGATGCGAAAGGATTGCAGTGTTTTTACCCGCCCACACCTTTTCAACCGCTGTAAGGAATGCCACTTTATTGGTGTAATGCGAAGTCCAAGGTGCTTTTCAGTCACGCTGCATGGTTTCGAGGCAACATTGCAGCAGGCGCAGTGCCGGTTTGTTTTTTAGCAGTTCGTAACGTCTGGTATTATAGGTTGAGGCAAATGGGAGTGGTGAGCATGGAAAAGATACACGATCCCGTCGCTGTTGATTTGTCGGAAGCGCTGCGTTCACGCGTCGGCTCTTCAGTGGATGTCGTTGCGGACCGCTTGAACGTGTCGCGCGGCGTCGCGAGTGAGCTTCTGGATGGCCGCGTGCGCGTAACGCCGGCGATTGCCGGGCGCATCGCCGTGGTCCTGGGCGGCAAAGCGGACGACTATGTGCAGCTTGAAGAAGACACGCTAACGCTGAATTGAGGGCGTTGGTTGGTGTCTTAAAAGTTAATTGCTGCATCTGAGCGTTGAAAAACGCTTAAGCTGCCTATCGTTTTTATTTTTTGACCGAGCCGGCGGTGCAATTGGGCGACAAGTGATTGAGTGTTTCGGGCGATTGAGTGTTCCGCGCGACTGGGTGACCGAGGATCTGGCGGTCCGCAGGGCGGCCATATTCCAGTCAGCCCATTCTCAAGCGTTCCCCGGCTGATAAAAAACGCAGTCATCGGTGGCCCGGTGGTGCCTCGCCCGCGCTGAGCAATCCTTTATGCCGCACATTCCGTAACCCTGGGTCCACGTTGCTCAAACCCAGGAATTGACCGTTGACCACCTCACGACTGTCCTCATTCGATCAGGGTCTGCGCGTCGTCGTGTTTGGCGCATCTGGCGGCATCGGCTCGGCATTTTGCGCCCTGCTCGATGACGACCCCAATGTGGCGGAATGCCATGGCCTGTCGCGATCTGGACCAAACCCCGTTGACGTCACCGACGAAGCGGCAATTGCGCGCGCGGCGGAACGGATCGGCGAAAACGGGCCGGTTCATCTCATCATCAACGCCACCGGTATGCTGCATACCGACGCGATCGCTCCGGAGAAAAGCCTGCGCGCGCTCGACCCCGAAGCGATGCACGCCGCCATGGCCATCAATGCGTTCGCGCCTGCATTGATCATCAAGCATTTCCACCGCCTGCTGCCGCGCGACCGTAAATCGGCGTTCGCCAGCCTTTCAGCCCGCGTGGGCAGCATTGCCGACAACCGTCTGGGCGGGTGGTACAGTTACAGGGCGTCAAAGGCCGCTCAGAACATGTTCTTGCGATCCGCCGCCATCGAAGTGGCGCGGCTGCGTCGGGAAGCTGTGATCCTGCTGCTGCATCCCGGTACGGTGGAAACCGGGCTTTCCGAGCCCTTTGCCGGTGAGCGCGATGTCTTCAGCCCTGGCCAGTCGGCCAGTAAACTGCTCGACGTGATCAACTGGGCTGGGCCTGACAAGTCGGGTCACTTTTTCGATTACGACCGCCGCCCCATTCCCTATTGATCCGTCGCGCGCTTGCGCATGTCACGCGTCAGGTGCGGCGACCGGAAGTACGATCACGCCGCGGCTTTCAAACTGATCGAGCAGCGGGCTCAACCCCTCCACGCCGCCAAGGTAATTGCGCGCGTACTGCGCAAATGACGTCCAGTGTGAGGCGGCATCCTCCATCGCGACGCCGTTGCCATCCAGGGCGCCGCGCACTTTCAGCACCATATCGCTCAATTGGCTCTGATAGGGCGCCTGCTGACGCACGAGGCAGGTGTTGATGGCATCAAGATCGCGGATGGCCAGCACCTCAGGGGCCGTCGGCGTGTCTTGTGTGCGCTGCGATGGTTCATTTCGCTGGGCGCCGTCATCATCCCCGATGCTGCTGTCGGCGTCGTCCGCTTCGTCAGCGGAGCCCGCCATGCCAACGCTCCCGGCGCGCGTGCTGGCCGCCTCGGCCCCATCCTGGACCGCCCGATTGCGACCCAGTGCGGCGATCCGGCTGCGCGCGTCGAGCTGTGAGACGGCCCCATCGGCGTCCTCGCCGCTGGCACGGGTCGCGGCGGCTTGCGCGCCGGTCTCTGCTGGCGTGGCCTGCGGGCCCGTGCGCCCTGTGCTGCGCCGTTCGCCCCATTTTGCCCAGTCGTCAGGGCTGCCGACGATCTCCGGGTCAAGGTCCGCCTGCGGCGGCGGGTCGACAGGGCCCGCGTTCTCGGAGGCGTTGGCGCTGCCGGGGCGGAATATGCCGCCGTTGATCCCGCCGGTCGACGCCCCCGCAATGCGCGAGAACGCCCCTCCAGCAGGATCGGCGGCCGTGTTGGCGCCTTCGCCTTTTGTATCGCTCCCCGCGCGCGGCTCGGCCACCGGGGCCGATGCGCCCTGATCGGCTTGGCGTGGCTGACCCACCAAACCGCCCAGTGGCGTCAGCCCGCCGAGCCCGCCAGACGACGGGCGAGATGG
The DNA here is from genome assembly GCA_964527285.1 of uncultured Hyphomicrobiales bacterium. Taxonomy (GTDB): domain Bacteria; phylum Pseudomonadota; class Alphaproteobacteria; order Rhizobiales; family CAZGNQ01; genus CAZGNQ01. Next base: position 3,494 of record CAZGNQ010000281.1, read on the forward strand.
TGCCATGAGCGCGCCCGGCACATCGACGTTCGACAGATCGCCGCGCCCGTCCGGTAAGCCTGGTGCTTGCGCAGTGTCAGCGCTGGCAGCGGGCGCCGTCGCTGGACCACCCTGCCGCTCCACCGCACCAACTGATGTTCCTGACGACGTGGGCGTCACGATCGACGGCGTCGCAGAAGGTAACGCAGCCGGTCTGTGTCCGCCTGTCTCGTCGGTGAGTGCACCCTCGTCAGGCGCCTTCAGCAGGTCGGGGCGCGTGACATTCGCCGGATTGGCCGGCAGCACTTCTGAGTGGTCCACGACCGAGCCGTCGTCCAGGTCGATGGAAACGTGGTAGGCATAGGGCAGTGACGACATTGCTGTGGCGAGTGAGCGGGCGAGGGCCGCGCGCGTGTCGGCATGGCGCGTCGGGATGGTGATCTTGCCGCCTTCCGAGGTTGTCACGATCACGGCATTGGAATGCCCGGCCACCAGGTGCCGGCCCAGCAGGGCGAGCGCGAGGCCCGGCAGGCCAACGCCGACCAACCATGCCGCCAGATGGAGCTGATCGAACTCTCCCATGGGTGAAATGATCGGCTCAACGACGCGGTAGACGGCGAAACCGAGCAGTCCGACCCCGGCAATCAGCAGCAGCGAGCCGGCGATGGTCGACGCGAGACCCCGCCGCCGGCTTTCCACACTGACGATTTGCGGCACATTGATCACATGCGAGCCCAGATCGAGGACGCGGTCCGTGATGTCGATTTTCGATGAAAGCTGCGTCATGGGCGTGATCCATGGACCCGTGATGATCTGCTGGGATGGATGGCCAACAGGTGCGTGTGCGCGCGCTGCCGACGGCACGTGCCAATTGCGGCAGGCGCATTCATCATGTTTTCACCTGCTCACTAACACGCGCTGGCCGGATGCGGCGACCGTCACCTGACGGCTTTTTACCAGACATTCCCAGGTTCGACCGCGGTGGCAGCGCGATGCGGGCAATGGCCCGAGCGGCACCAGTGCGTGTCGCCAATCTCGCCACTCCCGCGCTGGTCGCCATCCGCCCATGGACCGGCGGACCTCAGCCGATAAACGTGCCGGCGGTGGGGCCGAAGCGCGGCAATCGGCGGCTGCAGGGCCTGTCGCCGCGTTGCAGCCTGGGCCAAGGAGACGTCGCGGCCGGCAAAGCTGCGCCTCAGCACGCTCCACAAGCGTCTTGTCTTGACCAGCGTCGTCTTGGCCAGGGTTGGCCAAGCGAGCGTCGTCGCATCGACCGGTAGTTGGGTTGGGCGAAGTCCCACCGGTTGTGCGACGTCCCGCGCGCCGCTATCGCAGGCCGAACGTTCCAACGGAGACGCCCGACCATGGCCAAGAAGCACAAAGAGGTGCGCCCCAAGCCGCGCCTGCCCAAAGGCATGCGCGACGTGACTGCCGATGAGTTGCGCGCGATCCGCCATGTCCAGAGCCGCATCCGCGAGGTGTACGAGCTTTACGGATTTGAGCCTCTGGAGACACCTGCGTTTGAGTATTCCGACGCCCTCGGCAAGTTCCTGCCCGACCAGGATCGCCCGAATGCCGGTGTGTTTTCATTTGAGGATGAGGATGGCCAATGGGTGTCGCT
>CAZGNQ010000282.1:0-5091 GCA_964527285.1 uncultured Hyphomicrobiales bacterium
GCTCGCGCGCGCCGCGGTGGCCGTGGGTGTGGCCGGTGTATTCCTTGAGGTGCATGACGACCCGGACAATGCGCCGTGTGACGGCCCGAACATGGTGCGGCTCGATGAATTTGACGCGCTGATCAAGGACCTCATGGCGATCGATGCGGTGGTAAAGGAGATGAAAAATGAATAATGCCACGGCCCTCCTCCTCATCGACTGGCAGCAGGGGCTGCGGGATGCCGGCTACTACGGCCAGCGCTGCAATCCGGCGTCGGAAATGAACGCGGCCAAACTCATCGAGAAGGCGCGGGCCGCCGGTATGCCGGTCTTCCATGTGCGCCACGCCAGCACGGAGCCAAATTCGCCGTTGGGGGCGGACCAGCCGGGCTTTGCCTTTGAGCCCCACGCCGAGCCGGCCGACGGCGAACCGGTCTACACCAAGTCGGTGAACTCCGGCTTTGTCGGCACCACGCTTGAGGCCGATCTGCGGGCGCACGGCATCCACCACCTCATTGTCTGCGGGCTGACGACGGACCATTGCGTCTCCACCACCGTGCGCATGGCGGCCAACCTGGGGTTCTGCGTGACGCTGGCTGGCGACGCCTGCCACGCCTGCGAGCGCGTCGGTCCGGATGGGGAATGGCACAGCGCGGAGATCATGCACCGTGTGAACCTCGCCAGCCTCAATGGCGAGTTTGCTGCTGTGCGAACGACGGATGAGATCATCGCCGATGACGCGATCTGGCAGCTGGGCGGGGCCTGAGCGATGAGCAGTGCCGCAGACAACGGATCGACAGACACAATGCGCCAGCCCCTGGATGCGCGTGACCTGCCCGCGGAGCGCCGGGTGGGCCAGCGTACCCGGGCCATTCACGCCGGCGAGGCGCCCGATCCGCTCACGGGTGCCTCAACGCCGCCGCTCGTGCTGTCGTCGACGTTTATTGCCGATCCTGATGCCGGCTTTTCTGCCCATGGCAGAGGTGATGATGCCGGGCACATCTATGCGCGCTGGGGCAACCCCACGGTTGAGCGCCTGGAGAAAAAACTTTCCGCGCTTGAAAGCGCAACCCTGCCGGAGCCTGCGGCGGCGGATGTCCGTGCGGCGTGTTTTGCCTCCGGTATGGCAGCGTCCGCGGCCGTCCTCCTCACGGAGCTCAGCCAGGGCGACCATCTGATCGCCAGCGATACGAACTACGCGGGCACGGCGGAGTTGATCCGCCAGACCCTGCCCCGCTTCGGCATCGCCGTGAGCCTGGTGGACACAAGTTCAGCCGCCAGCATCCAAGCCGCACTGCGACCGAAGACAAAACTCGTCTGGATCGAGACGCCCGCCAATCCGATCCTGCGGCTGACAGACATCGCTGCCGCCGCCCGCATCGCGCATGCGGGTGGCGCGCGCCTCGCCGTGGACAGCACGTTTGCCTCCCCCATCGCCACCCGTCCCCTCGACTTCGGCGCAGACTACGTGGTGCATTCGCTGACGAAGTACATCTGCGGCCACGGCGATGCCATGGGCGGCGCGGTGATCGCCCACAAAGATCTCGTCGCCGCAATCAATCTTGAGGCTGTCATTCACCACGGTGGCAACCTCAGCCCGTTCAACGCACTGATGATCCTGCGCGGCGCGGCGACGCTGCCATTGCGCATGGCCGCCCATGCCGCCGGTACCCTGGAAGTGGCTCGCCATCTGGAGGCCCACCCCAAGGTCCTGCAGGTGAACTACCCCGGCCTGGAGAGCCATCCGCAACACGACCTGGCGCGTCGGCAGATGGAGAATTATTCCGGCATGCTGTCGTTCCAGCACGTGGACGGGCAGGCGGGCGTGGCGCGCATGGCCGACGGGCTGCAGGTGATCCATTATGCCGTGAGCCTTGGGCATCACCGCTCGCTGATCTACTGGATCGGGACAGATGCGCTGATGGCCAGCACCTTCGGCCATGACGGCGCACAGCTTGAGGCCTATCGCGCAGCGGCCGGCGATGGTGTGTACCGCCTCTCTGTCGGCTTGGAGGATCCTGACGACCTCATCGCGGAGCTTGATGCGGTCCTGTGACGGCTTGGGAGCGAAACACACATGTCCGTGCATCTCGGGGCGCCCGTTGCGATCCTGCGGTCCTTCAATGAGGCCGAAGCAAAGGATTTCTACCTGCGGTACCTGGGCTTCACGCTCCAGTGGGAGCACCGTTTCGCAACGGACATGCCACTCTATTTTGAGGTCCGGCGCGACGCCTGCATCTTGCACATTTCAGAACACCACGGGGACGCAACGCCCGGCGCGCGCTTGCGCATCGAGGTGGCGGACGTCGATGCCCTCCATGGCGAACTGGGCGGTCGCGGCGATCCCCGGCTGCGACCGGGCATTGAGGACCAGCCGTGGGGCGCGCGTGAGTTGACGGTGATGGACCCGTTCGCCAATCGCCTGACGTTCTGGTCGCCACTGTCTGCAAACGCCACTCATGTTGGCTCAGGCTCCGGCTCCGGGCCTGCGTAAGGCTTCGTGCGCTGCGCATTGCGTATCCGGGCGGCGCGAAGTAAATCCGCGATCATCACGCACAGAGCCGCCCGGAGAACCCCATGACCGCCATTGTCGACATTTTCGCCAGAGAAATCCTGGACAGCCGCGGCAATCCCACCATCGAGGTCGACGTAACACTTGAGGACGGTGCGATGGGCCGGGCCGCCGTCCCCTCAGGCGCCTCCACCGGGGCCTATGAGGCGCACGAGTTGCGCGACGGTGGGGAGCGCTATGGCGGCAAAGGCGTGCGCAAGGCGGTGGACGCGGTCAATACGGAAATCCTGGAGGCCATCGGCGGTCTTGAGGCGGAGGATCAGCGCCGCATTGATGCCGCCATGATCGCGCTCGACGGAACGGACAACAAGTCCCGCCTGGGCGCCAATGCCTTGCTGGGCGTGTCGCTCGCCACCGCCAAGGCCGCCGCAGAGGCGGCTGCACTTCCGCTCTACCGTTATCTGGGCGGGCCGGGCGCGCACATCCTGCCAACGCCGATGATGAACATCATCAATGGCGGCGCGCATGCCGACAACCCGATCGACATCCAGGAATTCATGGTCATGCCGGTCGGCGCGGGCAACTGCGCGGACGCCATTCGCTGGGGCGCGGAGATTTTCCAGGCGCTCAAGGCGGCGCTCAAGGCGGCGGGTCACAACACGAACGTCGGCGATGAGGGCGGCTTTGCGCCGAACATCGCCACCTCGGCGGAGGCTTTGGATTTTGTCATGCGTGCCATCGAGGCGGCGGGTCTCAAGCCGGGCAGTGAGGTCGTGCTCGCGCTCGATCCCGCATCGACAGAATTCTACAAGGACGGGCGGTACGTCCTTGCAGGGGAGAATAAATCCCTGACGAACGTTGAGATGGTGGATTACTGGAGCGACCTCGTCTCCGCCTACCCGATCGTCTCCATCGAAGATGCCATGGCGGAAGATGACTGGGAGGGCTGGTCCGCCCTGACGGCGAAGATCGGCGACAACTGCCAATTGGTCGGTGATGACCTGTTCGTCACCAACGCCGGGCGTCTGGCGCGCGGCATCTCGGAGAAAGCCGGCAATGCCATCCTTGTGAAGGTCAACCAGATCGGTACGTTGACGGAGACGTTGGAGACGATTGAGCTGGCGCAGCACAACGGAATGAATGCGGTCATCTCCCACCGATCCGGCGAGACGGAAGACAGCACGATCGCCGACCTCGCCGTCGGCACCAACGCCGGCCAGATCAAGACCGGCTCGTTGTCCCGCTCAGACCGCACTGCGAAATACAACCAGTTGATCCGCATTGAGGAAGATTTGGCGGATATGGCGGGTTTCGCCGGCATGGGCCCGTTTGCGCGTATGGGCATTGGCGGCTGACGGGCGTGTCCGTCGTTGCCGCATCAATGTGGTAGAAGCATACCGGCAAACGACCATCGTGGTGGTTGTCGGAACAGTCGCATCGCTCCATCCTCCTGTTCGAAGAAAACGTTCGGGAGGATGTCTTATGACCAGCATGTTTTTCCGCGCCCTGGTGGGTGCAGCTGCGGTGGTTGCCCTGGCAGCCTCGCCGGCTCTTGCACAAGACGGGGAGCGCCTGCGCATCATCGGTGAGGACAAGAGCTTCACCGTGAAGACCGACGAGGGCGACATCGAGATTTCGCGCGTCATGACCGGGTGTGCGCTCAACAAGGGCTGGCTGCAGCCGATGGTCCCGGTGGCGGGCGTGACGCCGGTCGGCGAGGTTGAGGTCCTCAAGGGGTTGAATGATCCCGAGACGCTCGTGGTCGATATGCGCGAAATCGACTGGTACGTCGAAGCGACGATCCCCGCCTCAACGCATATCCCCTACACTGAAGTCGCCATGCGCCTCGATGAGCTGGGCTGCACGAAGCTCGACGCCGACGCCGGCAAGAAGTGGGACTGTGCCGGCGCCAAGAAGGTGATCGCGTTCTGTAATGGCCCGGTGTGTCCGCAGTCGCCGATGGCGATCAAGGCCATGCATCGCGAAGGCTTTCCGATGAGCAAGGTGATGTACTATCGCGGCGGCATGCTGGCCTGGAACGCGCTCGGCTTCACGACCGCGGAAGGCATGTTCTGAGCATATGACGCGTGGGGGCGCTTGCGCACCTGGGCAGGCAGTGGGCGCGGTGAAAGCCGCGCCTTTTTTTGTCTTTTGAAAGCGGCGTGGGTCATCGGGCCGCCGCCAACGGGCGCACTGCAAGCATTTCGTTTCTCCGACATATCCAGATCTCAAGTCTGGTTGCAGGCGCGCCAGCAAACGGGCCCCAAACTCCGGGTAAACGACATGGGCGCTTGGTGATCGGGCTGCCCACGCTTAGGCTTCGGTCACCTCAACCGCAGTCCCGCTGAAGCGGCAGAATAAGAGTGCAGCGTGCCATGGCCGAACGCCGCTGGACCATCGGGATCGCCAGCGTTCTGACCGCCGTCTTCGGTGGCCTCGTGGCCACGTCGGTTGGGGCACTGTTGTTTTTGTCACTTTACAATGCGGTGGAGGCCACCCGCAGCGGCCTCGGTGCCAGGCTGGAAGCACTGGTTGCAAACACAGCGCAGCGTACTGAGGCATTCTTTGCGCCTATGGAGGCTCAGGCGCGCTGTCTTGC
>CAZGNQ010000283.1:0-5059 GCA_964527285.1 uncultured Hyphomicrobiales bacterium
AGGGCGCCGTTGCGGCCCAGGCACGTTTGCGCGGCCAGCCGGTCCACGGCGGCCTGATCGTCAAACACCGCTGCGGTGAGCGCCGTCGGGAAGAACCCGGGCGCCAGCGCATTGGCGCGGATGCCGGCTGGACCCCAGGCCTGCGCCATGGCGCGCGTCAGTTGAGATACGCCTCCCTTCGACGCACCGTAGGCGATCCCGTTGGCGAACGCGCGCGATGACTGCAGGGAGGCAATGTTCAAAATAGCGCTGCCTGCGCGCATGCCGGGCACGAGCGCCTGTGCCAGCATGAACGGCACAGTGAGGTTGAGCGCGACCGTGCGATCCCAGGAGGCGCGTGTCACCTGCTCGGCGGGTTCGCGCAGGTTTATGCCGGCGGCATTGATGAGCAGTGTCGGTGGGCCGAATGGCGCCGCAACGTCGGCAGCGAGAGCTGAAAAATCATCCACGGCCAGGAGATCAACCGCCACATGGGCAAGCCGTCCTGTGCCCACAGGCAACGCGTCGCCGTCCGGCTCAGCGCTCGGCCGCCGGGCCACACCCACGACATCAGCGCCTGCTGCGCGGAACGCCGCTGCCAAGGCCGCGCCGATGCCTGAGGACGATCCCGTGACCACTGCGACATGGCCGCGGAGGGAAAAGTCCGGCATGGCATGGTCGGACGACACGCGCGCGGGACCGGCGTTGGCCGCGTCCTCAATGATGTCGTTGACGGTCTGCGCCATGGATCACGCCTCCAGCGCCGCGAGAACGGCTTTTGTGCAGGTCGCCATGTCTGCCTTGCCGCCCAGGTCGCCCGTGCGGGCGTCAGGATCGCCAAGCGCGGTCTCGATTGCAGCGACGACGGCGTCGGCGGCGTCGGTCTCGCCCAGGTGCTCCAGCATCATCGCGCCCGTCCAGATGGCCGCGACAGGGTTGGCAATGCCCTTGCCCATGATGTCCGGCGCGGACCCGTGAACTGGCTCAAACATGGAGGGAAAATCACGCTCGGGATTGATGTTGGCACCTGGCGCAATCCCGATGGAGCCGGCGATGGCGGGCCCCAGGTCCGACAGGATGTCGCCAAAGAGGTTGGAGGCCACCACGACATCGAACCAGTGCGGGTTGCGCACGAAGTGGGCCGCCAGAATGTCGATGTGGAACTCCTGGGTCGCGATATCTGGAAACTGTGCGGCCGCTGCGGTGAAGCGTTCGTCCCAGTAGGGCATGGAATGGCTGATGCCGTTTGACTTGGTTGCACTGGTCAGGTTGCGGCGCCGGCGCATGGCCAGCTCGAACGCGTAGCGGATCACGCGGTCCGTGCCGGTGCGCGAAAAAATGGCTTGCTGGACGACGAACTCGCGGTCCGTGCCCTCGAACATTCGCCCACCGACGGAGGAATACTCGCCTTCCGTATTTTCCCGCACGATCACGAAATCAATCTCATCCGGCGTGCGATCCCGCAAAGGGCTGACGACGCCGGGCATGAGGCGCACCGGGCGCAAGTTTATGTACTGGTCGAAAGAGCGGCGGATGGGGATGAGCAGGCCCCACAACGAGACATGGTCCGGCACGCCGGGGGCACCGACCGCGCCGAGGTAGATGGCCTCGAACGGTTTGAGGGTCTCAAGGCCATCCTCCGGCATCATGGCGCCGGTGGTCTTGAAGCGGTCGCAGGACCAATCGAACTCCGTCCAGGTGCAGGAGAAGCCGAATTTCCGTCCCGCGGCTTCCATCACTTCAATGCCGGCGGGCACGACCTCCTGGCCGATCCCGTCGCCTGGGATGACCGCGATTGAGTGCTCCGCCATGGTTGTTCTCCGTGCGGGTGGGTGTGGCTGCGTGTGTGCTTCAGCTTCTCCGCCAGCGCGCCGGTAAGTACAATTGCGATCGACTTATCAGTTTTCAAAATGAATGGATCGCCACGATTTTGCGGCGGGGAACGTCGCGCGGCCTGCGTCTCCCGGCGGGGACATCGCGCTCTGAGCGTCCCCGGCCGCGCCACCACCTCACAAGTACCCGTCCATGATCGCTTCGAACTTGGCGACCTGAGCGCTCTTTTCGGCTTTCCGCTTGACCATGTGCACATCGAGCGTGACGGCGGGGTCCGCGATGGGACGGAACACCACTTCGGGGTGCTGAAACTGCGCCACCCACGCCGGCAGGATGGAAACGCCCAGACCGGACGCCACCATCGCGATGATCATGTGGCGTTCATTCGCCTCCTGCGCGATTTGCGGCGTGAGGCCCCCGGCCTGGAACCAGGCGCGCAGCACATCGTGGTGAATGGGGCGCGTTGCGCGCGGCGGCAGGATCAAAGGCTCGGCCGCCAGTGCATCGCGCGACATGCCGCTGGCCCCAGTGTTTTCCGTCTGCGGGCCTTGCGACCCTTTTTTTCCGCTCCCCTCTTCTGGTGGAGATACGCGTGCCTGGCGTGGGCGTGATATGGGGCGCGCGAGCGCATGGTCGGCCGGCAGTACGGCCACCAGTGGCTCGCTCAGCACATGCCGGGTCACCAGCAGCGCATCGTCCGGCGCACTGCGCACAAAGGCGATGTCGAGCTGATGGTTCTGCACCGCCTCGACGGCGTCACGCGTCAGCATCTCCGCCACGCGCAGGTCCACATCGGGGCATTGCTGGCGGAAGTCCCGGATCACGGGCGGCAAAAAACCGCCGGTTGCGCTGTCCACGCCCCCGATCCGCAGCCAGGCCATCTGGTCCGACGAGGCACGCCGCAGCCGCTGCACCGCCCGGTCTGCCCGCTCCAGCACGTCACGCGCATCGCCAAGGAAGGTCGCGCCCGCTGCCGTCAGGCTCACGCGACGGGTGGTCCGAAAGACAAGCCGCGTTCCGACCTCCATCTCCAGCGCCTTGATCGCCTGTGAGAGTGCAGGCTGGGCCATGCGCAACTGCTCGGCCGCACGACCGAAGTGGAGCGTTTCGGCCAGCGCAACGAAGCAGCGCAGGTGTCTCAGTTCCATGGCGGCTCCGGCATGGCGCCAGCGGTAAAAAAAGGATCGAGCGTGGCGTTGGCACGGTTGGCTTGCAACCGGGCGGGCTCGCGGCAAGCCGGCCTTCGGGCAACCGTCGTTTCATTGCGTGCAGTTATAAATCAATCGATCTAAAACGAAAGTCGTTTTTTGCCTAAGGTCGGCCGCGGAGAAAGCGGGGTCCACCCGCCGTGGCGCCAGCGTGCGTCGCTCCATTCCAATGGGAGGCAACATGATCGTTCAATTCACGCGCCGCGGCGCGATGCTGGCCGCTGGCCTTGCCGCACTGATGCTGGCGCCCGTCACTTCGCTGGTGCCGGCTGCTTCGGCGGCGGACGCGTTTCCGTCCAAATCCGTCAGCTACATCATCCCCTTCGGCCCTGGCGGCGAATCCGACATTTCGGCCCGCCATCAGCAGAAATTCTTCAAGAAGCTGACCGGCCAGGACCTGGTGATCTCCTACAAGCCCGGCGGCGGTGGCGCTGTTGGCTGGTCGCAGTTGAACGGCATGGAGAGCGACGGCCACACAATCATGGGCATCAACCTGCCCCACATCATCATCAAGCCGCGCCAGAAGGATGTTGGCTTCAAAACGGACGGCATCGAAGGATTTTATCTGTTCCATTACACGCCTGATGCGATCGTCGTGCCGGCGGACAGCGAGTTCAAGACGCTCCAGGACATGATCGACTACGCCAAGGCAAACCCTGGGCAGGTGACTTTCTCGGGCTCCGGCAAGGGCACGGCCAACCATCTGGCACAGGTGACGTTCGACAAGCTCGCTGGCGTGAAGACGACCTACGTGGCCTTCAAGGGCACGGGCGCTTCGGTGCAGGCGCTGCTGGGTGAGCAGGTGCGCGCCGCCATGGGCTACACCTCTGTCGGTGCCAAGCACGCTGGCAAGGTGCGTCTGCTGGCGGTCGCCATGGAAGAGCGCCACCCTGCATTTCCGGATGTGCCGACGTTCAAGGAACTGGGCTTCGATATCGTTTCGGGCGCCTACCGCGGCATTGCCGTGCCGAAGGGTACGCCGGATGACGTGAAGAAGAAGCTGTCCGACACGATCGCCGCGATCAATGCTGATCCTGAATTCCGCAAGACCATGGAGAAGGACGGATTTGCCCTGATCGATGTGGCTGTCGAGGACTATAAGGCGTTCATCGAAGAGAAGACGAAGGGTTATGTCGAGGCGGCGAAGTCTGCCGGCGTGCTGTGATAACGGCCCGTCACAGTCACTGACCCACTGAGCCACACGGCGGCGCACATACGTGTGCGCCGCTCTATTTATCTATTGCTCTCAGCCTCGGCCCCCCAATGACAGCCATTGACCATCTGCTGGCCGCGCTGAGCCCGCTCAACCTCGTATTCGCCCTCGGCGGCGTGATTGCCGGAACGGTGATCGGCTCGCTGCCTGGGCTGACCGCGACCATGGCCGTCGCGGTGCTGGTGCCCATCACGTTTTCCATGGAGCCGGCATCCGCCCTCATTCTGATGGGTGCGATCTACACAGGCGCGATCTATGGCGGCGCCTACTCGGCCATCCTCTTGAACACGCCCGGCACGCCCTCTGCGATCGCCACCACGTTCGACGGCTATCCCATGGCCAAGCGCGGCGATGGCGATCTCGCCGTGACATTGGCGTGCCTCGCGTCCGTCGTGGGGGGCCTCGTGGGCGCGCTCTTTCTCCTGCTCCTCGCCCCGCCGCTGGCATCCGTCGCGCTCGCATTCGGTCCGGTCGAATACTTCTGGCTGGCGATTTTCGGTCTGACGCTGATTGCCGCTCTGTCCGAGGGGCATCTCGTCAAGGCGCTGATGGGGGGCTGTCTGGGTCTGCTGCTGTCCGTGGTCGGCGTGGCCGAAGTGAGCGCTGACATCCGCCTGACGTTCGGCTCGCAGACGTTGATTGGCGGCATCGAGACCGTCTCGGCGCTGATCGGGCTCTATTGCGTCCCGGTGCTGATCGACCTCGTCGCAACGCCGGACCGCCATCTGAAGGTGACAACGCAGAGCCGCGGGCTGCGCCTGATGGAGGCGCTCGCCATTTCCTGGCGCGACAAGTTCAACCTGATCCGCTCGTCCGTTGTCGGCAC
>CAZGNQ010000284.1:0-5016 GCA_964527285.1 uncultured Hyphomicrobiales bacterium
CGCCCATCAACGGCGCCGACACCCAAGGTCTCCTAAGGGTCAACCTTCACCGTTGGACCGCCGCAGCGTCCTTCCGCTACCGTATCAATTATCGGTCGTGGGGCAATCAGGCCGGAGCCTCGGCTTGCTGTCGCAGACACAACATTGCGGTGGCGGAGCCTGACGTCTGCAGAATCCACCCTGACGAACTTGGCACGACCACACTTTTTGAAGCGGCCCCGGTCGCGAACGTTGGGGGCTGTGTCCCAGACGCTCAAACCGGACGATGAGGCTCACGGGCAAGGACTGAAAGAACCACGTACGTGCGCGCGTTGCGGCACCACACCGCCGCTCCACTGGTCCACTGGTCCACTGGTCCACTTTTGCAGCGGCGTTCACAAGCGCAACTGTATCTCGAATATCCGAGATGCTGGCCTCGCTCCTGAGCAAGCAGCGGCGAAACTGGCGTGGCTGATCGATCAGGCCAACAGTTTGGGGCGGACCGGCGTCAGTCTCAAGGATGAGAGTGACGGTACCGGGCGATTGGCGCCATGAGGCAATGAAGCCGGCGAGGCCCGCCGCAACTGGCTCAGAGTTTGGCCGCTCCTACTCATGTCGATGGGGCGCACGCCCGTATGCCTTGAGGATCTGGTCCGTTGTGAAGGTCTCTCCGCTCCCGTCGTGTGGGATGTCGACCACGAGGCCGACAAGGTCCTCGTCTCCGATGTTCTCAATCCAATGATGCAGAGCGGCGTCCTCCGTCATGGACTCGCCCGCACCATACTCGATCGGCGCATCCCGATCGGACCGATGCTCACGTACCCTGCCCTGCAGAATGTAGACGACCGCTGGTCGGTCCGTGTGCGAATGTGGCGGGATGGCGCCGCCCGGTCGCAGTGTCAATTTGCGCATTCGGAGAGTGCGACCTGCAAGGCCCGGAATTTCTTTCCCGAGATCAATTTCGTGCAATGCTTCAGGCGGCAATACTTGGTGTGGCTTGTCCGGCGCTCTGGTCAGATCATGCGCATTGGCAGCCGCGGCGATGCCAACGCAACCGCACAGAACGAAAGTGCGAACAATGCGCATTTTCATTCCTCCTCAACCACTATGAGATAGACGGACCAGACCCATTTTGCCTCGTCCGAAGCAGGGATTGGCGTGCTGCCGGTATCGTGCATCAACCACGCCGGCCCACGCCCACCAATGCCTATGGCGTGCTCGTCAACCTCAAGCGCAAGTATCCAATCTTTGGTCGCGAGCTCTTCAGGGCTCAGCGAGACAGCATAACCATCCAAAGCCACGAAGCTGACGGATGCATCCGGCGAGGCCCCCGCTGCACCGAGCACATCCCGCACCAGCGGCCCGGTCGCCATGACTGCGGCCGGCCATCCCTCGGCATTGGCTCGGATCGTTCTCTGCGGCAGTGCGGTCAGGGCCGCACGATCCAGGGCGTAAGCGCCATCAAATTGTCGGTCGTTGAACTTGAAAAAGGCGTCCCTGAACGGGTCGAATGGCGCACGATTGGTTTCTTTGATCCCGCCGATCAACGTGACGAGCGCACCACTCTCAGCTCGCGAGGCGCTGCTCCAGATGGCAACACAGAGCAGGCACGCAACAGTTAGGATATGTCGTCTCAGCATCCTCAGCTCCTGGATTGTATCGGGTCAGGCGCACCCTGCGCCAGCGCTGGATCTCGGACTGCAAATGACATAGCCGGACGCCAGTCAAACGGAACCGATTACCTTCATGTTCGATACGACCGAATACCTCAAGCTCTTCGTCGCCTTGATGGCCATCGTGGACATTCCGGGCAACGTGCCGATGTTCCTGCAGCAGACGGCGCGCTTCGCGGTCGGCGGACGCCTGATTGCGGCCCTGACGGCAGGGCTCGTATCTGGAGCCATACTGTTGGTTTTTGCGTTCTATGGCGAAAGCGTCCTCGCCAGCTTTGGCATCACGATCGCCGCGTTCAAGATCCTCGGAGGTATCGTCATCCTCCTGATCGCACTCGACATGCTTGGCCTCATTGGTAGCAACGACGGAGAAAGAGCGAACGAAGACGAGGGCCAGAATCCCGTCGCTGTTGGTGTTTTTCCTCTCGCCGTGCCGCTGTTCGCCGGCCCGGGCGCCATCTCAACAGTGATGGTCTACGCCCACGAGGATTTCCACTCTGACCATGACCTGATCATTGCCACCTTAGTCGCCTCAACGGCCACCGCGATCGTGATCGGCCTGTCGCTTGCGGCATTTGTCGGCCGCTTCTTGGGGCCAACGACGCAGCAGGTGCTGAACCGCCTTCTCGGAATGGTCGTCGGCGCGCTCGGTGTTGAGTTCATTCTCGAGGGCATCGCTGCCTTCTACCCTGGGATCGCAGGCGGATAGTTGGAAGCGTGGCGGTGCCGCACGACGAATTTCACCATTTGGCCCGAGTTCACCTGACTGCGAGACAATTTGGCGACGTGGTCCATTTGCAGAGCCAGGCACGAGCACCTGCATACTCGGGAGCCCCAACGACTGCTGAAGCAGTTGCTACGGTTGCTACCAGGCCGTTCGTCGGCAACGGGTCACCTGCCGACGATTCTTGCAGCCACGTGATCGCCCGTAGTTCCCCTGACAACAGACGAACAGGCCTTCTTGGTCAAGCTGCACCGAGCATGAACACGTGGCATATCCGATCGATCGTCATGCTCCGGGACCCACCACGAACCAGGCACGCCCGGTCGGGGATGACCCATCACCGGTGGACCCTGGCCGGCGCCGCCGTTCCGTCAAGGGACGCCGCACCCTGCGGGTGCGCTCGGGCTGCGCCCGCCCTGGACGGAACCTTTGCGGCTTTGGCCGTTCGGGTCCGGTGACGGGCGGCTCCGCGAACCAGGCTAGGCGGCTTCGCGTGCGACAGAAGGACGGTTGGCCAGCATCAGGGACATGCCGCCACGGGCCGGCATGCGGCCGCTGAGCACGGCGCGCCATTCGTCGATGGCGTCGGCATAGGTTTCGGCTGAAAACCGGCTTTGCCCTTCGATCTCGTCGGCCCAGAGAGCACAGATGTCGGCTTCGAGCCGGAATTCCGCGGCGGCCACGTCATCGTGACCATCGAGTGTTGCGGCCAGTCGCCGGCATTCGTCGGCGTAGCCCCGTTCGGCCTCGGCGAAGTCCTGTGGCGTCGGAACGCGTGGTTCATGATCCTCCCAAATAAGTGCCTTTTGCACATGTGTACCCTTTCCTTGTCGGTCAGGTATTGGACTGGGACAAAGGTCTCGCAAGTGCTGGTTCTGATTTTTTCTCTCCGTCCGGCGTGATGTTTGCTGTCAGCCCCAATTCCGCTGCACGGGACAGGAACCCGCCGAGACTTTGAATGCCGGACCAGTCGATGACCAGCTCGGCGTACTTCAAGGTCAGTTCGGTTGGCCGGCCCTTGATCCGCTCGTGGCGCTCGACCGCCTTCCATTGCACGACGAAGCCGCGCTTCTGCAGCCAGGCCGTCAGCTTGAGGGCCGCCCGCGTAACCGAGAGGTCGACGGCGTTGTCCTGCATGATGCGCAGGTCCGTACGTCCGGCCGTCGCCGCCTGCTTGATGCGTTCGCACACCGTCGGCACATCGAAGACCTGGCGCGCGAGGCGCTCGCGCTGATCGAAGGCGTGGTCCCGCATGGTGATGGCGTCGAATTGGGTCATCCGAGGTAGGCTCTCGTGACATCGCGCCGGCTGTGCCCCAGTTCCTCGGCGATGATCAGCCGGGCCTCGTGGTCCCTGGCGCGCTCGATGGCCGACAGGTCTGCTGTCGCCGGACCACCGGCCGCGGGACAGGCAAAGCCGGTTAGGTCCCGGTAGCGCCGTTGCGCGTAGGCGTGGCGAAGACCGTGCAGGTTGGTCATGCCGGCCTTGAGGGTCCGGTACTCGAAGGCCTTGCGGTGCTGAATGTAGCTCTGCTCCGACGGGATCAGGCTGTCCTGGCCAACCAAAGCCTTCGCGGCATCCAGCAACGCGCGTTGTTCGGAGGTTCGGATCGGCACTTCGCGGTAGCGCCCGCCCTTGGTCCAACTCGGCTGGAGGGCGATCCGATCGCCCTTGTCGGCCAGCCGAGGCCGGACCTTCAGGGCCTCCTCGCGTCGCAATCCGAACGCCGCCATCAGCCGCAGGCTCATGATCATCCGCGCGTCGTCAATCGCCGCGAGCCGTGCCTCGTCCATCGCCCAGGCGCGATTGCCCTGGAACGCCGTGCGCTCCGGGATACCATAGACCGTGTTGTCCTTGGCGATCAGCCCCGGCTTGCCGGCCTGGCTCCCCCACCACCGGAGCGCCGCCATGCGGTTCTTGATGGTGCCGGCGCTCAGCCCCTCCGCCTGCCAGCGGCTGATCAGATGGTCGACGTGTTTCGGCTTGAGCGAACGGCTGCCGGCGAGCTTGTAGCCCCCTTCCCGCAACTGCACGGCGAACAACAGCAACATGTCGAGCCGCTGCGCCCGTGTGGCATAGGACCCTGAGCGGTTTTCCGCCCAAAGTTTCCGCAGTTCGCATTTCAAGGCGCTCAAAGCCTGTTAATCTCCTTCATCGGTTAGTGTTCTCGGCTGCTCACCGGCCCGAGGGCCGCGCCAACGCGCCGAAGCGTGTTGGACAACTGAGTGAACCGGCGGATTGAGACAATCTCTCCGCCCCGCTCCGATCGCATCCAAGGTGGCCACCTTTTCCGCTCTCATCGCGCGCCTGTCGGGTCGCGAACCGCAAGTGTCCGCGTGTCGTGCACGAACCCTCGCTCTACTCCAATCCCGTTGCCTCACCTGGGCGCCGTGCTGCGCTTGCGTGGCTCGCCTTGCACGGCAGGGCACTCGCCCCGTCAGTCTGAACGTCACTGGCATCACACGCTTTCCAGATCTGGAACGCGTGGCACCTATGCGTCTCAGTCACGTGCGCGCACCCAACGGTGATCACGTGACGGTCATGTATGGAACGGAGCAAAAATCCGTTGCTGACAGGCGGCCGGCCGCCCGTGTCACTGCCTGATTGGAAATCATCCAGTGACACGGGCTGGCACGGAAG
>CAZGNQ010000285.1:0-4999 GCA_964527285.1 uncultured Hyphomicrobiales bacterium
TCATCACTGGGATGAGCTTTTCGGGAAATTGCCATGGCCCGTAATTGTTTGAGCAATTTGTGATGATTGCGGGCACGCCGTATGTCTCTGCCCAAGCCCGCACTAGATGATCGGAACTGGCCTTGGAAGCAGAGTAGGGCGAACGGGGATCGTAAGCGTGGTCTTCCGTGAATCCCGGCGCGTCTAGGGGCAAGGAGCCATAAACTTCGTCTGTCGATACATGGAGAAATCTGAATTTTTTGCGTTTAGCCTCCGGTATCTGATCGAGATAACGGCGTGCCGCCTCCAGAAGGTTGTATGTGCCAATGATGTTGGTTTGTATGAACTCGCTGGGGCCATCGATCGACCGGTCGACATGGCTTTCAGCAGCAAGGTGGATCACACAATCGGGCTGGAAATCCTCGAACAGGACATTCAAGCGATCCAATTCGCAAATATCAAATTCTTCGAGGGCATAATTCGCTCCATTTGGATAAGTCTCAACTGCCTCGGGCATAGCCGCGTAGGTTAACTTGTCCAAATTCAATATCTTGCAGCGAGGATTCTTCATACCTTCGCGGATCACCGCCGATCCAATGAAGCCACATCCCCCGGTTATGAGAACCCGCATAGCGTCCCCCATATTTGCTCGTTTTTGTCAGATATCATAGCAGCGGCGTTGCTTTGTGAAGTGGCGGGGCACATGCATCTTTTTCAGATACAATTGCATCAGGCACACTTATCCCCCAATCAATGTTTATTTCTTCATCTGACCAGAGAATATTGTGATCGTGATCTGGAGAATAAAAATTGGAGACCTTATACGACACCATCGTATCTGGCTCCCGGGTTACGAAACCGTGTGCAAAACCAATCGGCACAAGAAGCTGGGACCGATCATCCGCACTCAGTTCAACCGCCAAATGGTGACCGTAGGTTGGGGAATCCCTGCGAATATCAACTGCTACATCAAGGATGCGCCCCTGAACGACCCGCACGAGCTTGGCCTGCGCATAAGGCGGCGATTGATAGTGCAGTCCCCGGACAGTTCCCACGGAGCGGGAAAATGACATGTTGTCTTGCACAAAATCGATCTCGATACCGTGCTCGGCAAATACACTCTTATTGAACGTTTCCATGAACCAACCGCGATCGTCGCTAAATCTCGGCGGTGCGATGAGCAGTATCTCTCTGAGATACTGCCGCTCGATTTTCCACGTGTAGAGGTCAAAAGACACGCTGACCTCCTGTAATTATCGGGTCCAATTCTTGTTCATAAGACCTTGCGATATGGTCGAGCATTGTTGGCACATCGCACAGGCCAAGTTTAGCCCGGGCGACAATGCTCGTTAGCCACAGGCGCCGGGCAAGAACTGGTAAGTTCTGCTCCTTGGCTCTGTGGAACTGCAGGGCCCGGTGGCAGGCCTTTATAAGTGCAACACGCTGATGGCGCGGAGACAGCCGGCCAGCATAATGCTGCACGATGCGAGTGATCTGGTGCCACATCAGCACTCGATTGGCCGAAAGCTGGCGATCTACTCCCTCCAGGTAAAAGCACATCGGTTCATCCACCCAAGCAATTGGCGCTCCAATCGCTGGAGTTAACGAGAGTGCAAGATCCTGGCACGACACCAAGTGCTCCGGCAGCGGGAATGCCTGCATGAGCGCTGTGCGACGATAAATGGCGCGGGAGGGCGTGAACCCCATGCGTCGGAGCAGGTACATCGGCCCGTCTTCGTGGACACCGCTCTTTCCGGGCAAGATCGCCTTCTCCGCTACATCCTTTAGGGCTAGCGGCCCCGGACCGTAGGCGATTGCTCCGCCATAGGCAATGGGGGCCCCGACGGTGCTGGCTGTTTCAATAAGCCGACGCGTCGAGCCAGGAATAATTGGATCATCACTGTCGCAAAACCTTACCCATTTGCCCGGCGCCGTTGCGATTACGCTATTGAGCGTCCGGAACACACCTCGATTTTCATGGTGCCGAAAGACAACTTGAGGGTAAGTTTCGGCGAACGTAGCGCAAATTTCGAAAGACCCGTCAGTGGAGCCATCATCAACAAGGATCATTTGCCCCTGGACAGCAGTGACCTCACGCCAAACCGACTCTAAGACGCATGGCAGATAAGGCGCCTTATTGTAGGAGGTGACAATAAAAGTAACCTCTGGGACAGCTCTTTCAGATAATTTTTCTACATTATTAGTAGATTGTGAACACATTGCTAACTACCGGGGTCATTGTAATTTTGCTGACGCCTGTGAAAGGTTGTGTGGCCAATATCAAAGGGCTTACTGTTTTTCTTGTGTGGTACCGCTCCAGCGCTCTCCCGCTTTGTCCAACGCGATCCGCTCCAAAAACTGATCCATCGCGGCGGCCTGCGTCCGGATGTCAAAGAGCTCTCGGGCCCGCGTTGCCCCAGCGCGCGCCAGTTGCGCTCGTTGAGCGTCGTCCGTCAGCAGACGTCTCAAAGCCGTTTCAATCGTCTCGGGCGACACGTCTGGCAGCATCAACGCGGTCTCACCGCTAATTTCCGATAGCCCGCCCGTTCCCGAACTGATCAGGGCTGCACCACCTGCGTGTGCTTCTAGCGCTGCCCGTCCAAAAGGCTCCACCCACTTGGAAGGAACCACGGCGATCGCCGCGCGCTCGTTCGCTGCTTTTACCTGTGTAAATGGCCGGTTTATTTCGACCCGAAAGATGTCCCGATGATTTTCCAAGAGCCGGAATACGCGGGCTGCGTAAGCGGGCTTCTCGTCGACGCTGGATAAAATAACGTGCCCTCGCCATCCGGGGAATTGAGGCAACACATTGGCCATCCCTTCAACGGCTTCCAAGACGCCTTTTTCCGGGACGCAGCGTGCGACGAGCAACACTTCAGGCGCGCGTTTCCGGCTGGGCGCCCATTCTGAGAAATCTAACCCATTTCCGATCACGCAAGAGGGAACGCGCACTTCCGGCCATTTCAGGTCAAAATCGGTCTGGCAGGTTTTGCTGACATGCACGATGCCTGCGAGCCGGTTATAGAGCCGGTGACGAAATGTGCGGCGGATGTGCCGCTCGAGCGGAAAACGATTGTTGAAGCTCTTCTGCAGATTGTGCAGCCGGAGAACAAGCGGGATGCCGGGTAGCGCCCGCGCAATCAACCCTGCGAGTGGCAGCCGCTGTTGCGCGACAATCACATCGACTTCAGCTTGCCGCGCGATCCGCATCACATCTTTCACTGAACATCGATCCTGATAGCAAGCAACCGAGACTTCGTCGAAAAACGTGTCCACTGGGTCGGCGAGGACAATGATGTCATCGCGAAACCCGCTAAACCGCATCAAGTCGTACGTGTCGAGATCGATCGAAGTGGCCCGCGCAGGCCCAAAATGCTTCCCCGGCGGCATGACTTGCAAAATTTTTAGTGCACGAGCTTTGCGTTTCGGATCCTGCACGAAACCGCTCTGAAGTCTGGAATTTATTTTCTGGTTCGATGAGAACTCATGCACGGTCTCGGCGCGCGGCGGCACCACGAACGGCATAAGTTCAGCGGGATTGTTACGAAACACGATAATCCCTCACCCTGTTGGGCGATCCGCCGGCTTGCGACCCGGCTCCTAATAATCCAACACCCCGAGTGTTTTATACGTCAGCTTTGTACATCTTTGCAACGTCATCCCCGATCGACGCGTCGCAGTGCGGTGAATATTACGAGCCTTGTGGCGCAAAATCCACAATTGTAACTTGAAAAACTTTTCAAATTACGCTCCCACTGACATCGTATATCGTTTGTGACGTGGCGTCACAATTTTTCACAGTTCCGTGCCTTGATCTCGTCTATCGGGCTGCCCTAAGGTCTCACATTCATCCATGCGCCTTAAAGCCATCAATTGAAACAATTTTCATGAAAGGCCCCGGCCCGATTTATCCGGATCGGTACAAGGACCGATCCGCGTTTGCACTCTGAAGTTGTGTAAGATGTCGGAAGTACAATCAACATTATCGATCCAACGCGGCGGCCGCTATCTCGGTTTGAATTCGATAAATGACTGGCTTGGCAGCCCAATAACGTCGTTGTCACGGTTTGCAACGGGCGAACTGTCTCGCGGCTGCGGCCGTATCGGTTGAAAGCGAATGGAAAGCCGGGCCGGCAGACAAGCTCGCCGGAAAGGGTGGGACTGTTGCGCTGGCGGGGCGGCATTCTCGCGCGGTCTTTGCGTTATCGCTGCGCATGCGCTATTAACGGCGGCTGCGTGCCGTGGTGCGTGGAGCACAGGCGCGAGCTCAGGAGACGTCAAATGCTGCGCTGGTTCAGCCGGAAATGGTGGGCGGCCCGGATTGCGGGCTGGGTCGAGCAGGTCCGCGAGGGCGATGTCGAGCTGTTCCTGCAGATCTTCCGCGATTATTTCCACCGCTTCTGGCGCACATATATCGTCATATTTGCGCTCATTGGCGTCGCGGCGGGCGCGACGGCCTTCACGGCGTGGGTGGTCAAGGATATCGTCAATAGCGTGTTCGTAGAGCAGAACGCTGATCTGCTGATCCCGCTGGTCGTCCTGGTGCTGGTGATCTTTCTGGCAAAGGGCCTCAGCACATACTTTCAGACAATCCTCTCGCAACGCATCTCCAACGCAATGGTCGCCGACATTCAAAAGCGGCTGATCAATCATGTTGTCGTGCAGCGTGTGGAGTTTTTCAGCAAGAACGCGTCCGACACCTTGCTGATGAAGTTCAATCAAGGCGCCCAGGGCTTCAATTCGATCCTCAACCTCGTGCTCGTGAATGGCCTGCGGGATTTCGCGACGCTGGTTGGCCTGCTGATCGTCATGCTGATCCAGGATCCGATGCTCACGATCGTCAGCTTCACCGTCGCGCCGGTCGTCTTCTATGGCGTCACCGTGATCATGCGCAAAATGAAAGACATGGCGAAGGAGGAAATGGCGGGGTTTGCCGAGCTGAACAGGCTCGTGCGCGAAACCGTTCAGGGCATCACCGTCATCAAGGCGTATAACCTGGAGGCGAGCCAAAAATCCGACT
>CAZGNQ010000286.1:0-4988 GCA_964527285.1 uncultured Hyphomicrobiales bacterium
CAACGGCGATGAAGGCGAGCCCGGCACCTTCAAGGACCGCTACTGGCTGGAGCGCGATCCCCACCGCATGCTGGAGGGCATGCTGATCGCCGCCTGGGCGATCGAGGCCGAGCGCTGTTACATTTATATGCGCGATGAATACCCCGCGGTCCTTGAGATCCTGGCCGATGAGATCGCTGCACTTGAAGCTGCAGAGCTGATCACGCCCGGATATGTCGAGGTTCGCCGCGGCGCAGGCGCGTACATCTGCGGCGAAGAAAGCGCCATGATCGAAAGCATTGAGGGCAAGCGCGGCCTGCCGCGCCACCGCCCGCCTTACATTGCGCAAGTCGGGCTGTTCGGGCGGCCCACTCTCAACCACAACATTGAGACCGTGTTCTGGATCCGCGACATCGTTGAGAAGGGCGCGGACTGGTTTGCCGAACAGGGCACCAACGGCTCCAAGGGCTTGCGGTCCTATTCCGTGTCAGGCCGCGTCAAGGAACCGGGCGTGGTGCTGGCGCCGGCGGGCTCAACGGTGCGCGACCTCATTGAGCGGTGCGGCGGCATGGCAGACGGCCACACCTTCAAGGCCTATCTTCCGGGCGGTGCGTCCGGTGGCATCCTGCCGGCGCACCATGGCGACGTCCCGCTCGACTTTGGCGGGCGGCTGGCCGAGTTGGGCTGTTTTGTCGGCTCGCACGCCATCGTGGTGCTTTCGGATGCCGACAACATGGGCGACGTGGCACTCAACCTGCTGGCGTTCTTCGAGGACGAAAGCTGCGGGCAGTGCACGCCCTGCCGCTCTGGCTGCGAAAAGGCGGTCACGCTGATGCGTGGCGGCGCATGGGACCGCGAGCGTCTCGAAGCGCTGTGCGAGGTGATGGCAGACGCATCGATCTGCGGCCTTGGGCAGGCGGCACCGAACCCGATCCGATGCGTGATTGAGCATTTCCCGCGCGACGTTGGCCTCGCGTAGCGCATCCGACGTTTCGGCAGCGTTTCCAGCCGGGGGTGTGCACCAAACGCCGGGTGCAAAGCCCGGCGAGACACAACAAGGCCCCGGGTCGGTTCACACCTGAGGGCGCAAAGGCTGAGGGTTCATCGGCGCCATGAGTGCGCAACTGTGCGGACGGGAGACAGGCCACGTGATGCTGCGGCGGCTGCAGACCGGATTGCTGGCGTCCTGGTTCAAGGCCGGGCCCACCGATCCTGCGCGCGCGGCCCGCACTGGCCAGCCCGCGACCCAGCGTGAACCCAGCGCATCGCCACGCATGACCGCCCAACGTGTTGGCGCGCGGTCGATCGAGAGCGGTGCGCTCGCCGGCCTCGTTCTGCGCGAGGCGGGGCCGGAGGATCATGATGGCCTGCTTGCGCTCCAGATGCAGATTTGCGCCTGGGAAGCGCAGCACCATCCCAACCGCTCGGCTGCGCCCCAAAAGGTCCGCGACACACTGGCCCGGCTGGTGAGCTGGGCCGACGCACACGAGGGCCGCGTGATCGTGGCGGAGTGGGAGAACCGGATCGTCGGCAACTGCATCTGTGGTCTCGGCGATGACGTCCCGCCCTACCTGGAGGATTTTGACCGGCGCTACGGCTATATTGGTGACATCTGCGTGGATGAGCATTTTCGCAGCCGCGGTGTTGGCCGGCTTCTGCTTGACGAGGCGGAACACCATCTCGCCGGACGCGGTGTGAACCAGATCCAGATCGGCTGCCTTTGGGGCAACGCCCGCGCCCGCGCACTCTATGAGGCGGTCGGCTATCGCCCGTACGAGCTTGTGCTGGAAAAGCGACTTGACGGACGCGGAGGCAGACAATGAGCGCCGAGCCGCAGCGTCTCTCAGCAACACAGGCCGACGGGGTCACCATCCGGGATCTGGTGCCGGACGACGCGGGTTCGTTTGTGGACCTGCTGGTCGCAATGGAGGCTTATTACGCTGTCGTCACAACGCCGCGCACCACGATCGCATCACGCGTGGCAATGATGTTCGAAAATGCTGGAGCCATGACGCTGCTGGGCGCGTCCACGCACGATGGTGCGCTCGCCGGATTTCTCAGCGCATCGCGCATCTTTCCCTGCACGGGGCTGCGGTCGGGCTGGTTCGTCAAGGAGTTGTATGTCGACGCGCCCTGGCGCGGCCAGGGCATTGGCCGCCGCCTGCTGCGCACCTTTCTGGCACGTGCCGAAGCCGACGGCAGTGAGCGCGCCGACATCACCACGGATCCACAAAACATTGCGGCGATCGGGCTTTATACCTCCCTCGGCGCCGTCCCCATCAACAAGACCTATCTGCGTTACGAACTGGCGGGCCATGACGGCTGCGCCGACGCAAGCCAAACCTGACGAAGCGACTCTCATTCTGCCTGCGATTGCGCAGCGCCCTGATCAAACGCCGGAGCAAAAAAATGGCGGATGGAAAGATCGAATTCACCCTCGATGGTGTCACCGTCACGGCGGAGCCGGGCGAGACCATCTGGCAGGTGGCACAGCGCCAGGGGACGACAATTCCGCACCTGTGTTGGCGCCCGGAGCCAGGCTACCGCGCCGATGGCAACTGCCGTGCCTGCATGGTGGAGATCGATGGCGAGCGCACGCTGGCGGCCTCATGCGTGCGCAAGCCCAGCGCCGGCATGACGGTTCACACCCAGACCGAGCGTGCCGACACCGCCCGCAAGATGGTGATGGAGTTGCTACTGGCCGATCAGCCACCGCGCGACGTCGCACGGGACGCAACCGCCTCGTTCTGGCACTGGGCCGACGCACAGAACGTTACGCATTCGCGCTTTCCCTCCCGTTTTTCGTCCACCCTTGAGCACGACGGTGCAACCGGCAATGGTGCGGGCCACCATGCTGGCGATCGCGCCGCGCCGGATGCTGACTTTTCCCACCCGGCCATGGCCGTCAATTTGGACGCCTGCATCAATTGCACATTGTGCGTGCGGGCCTGCCGCGAAGTGCAGGTCAATGACGTGATCGGCATGGCCTACCGTGGCAGCCACGCGCAGGTGGTGTTTGATTTCGATGATCCCATGGGCCAGAGCACCTGCGTGGCCTGTGGCGAATGCGTCCAGGCCTGCCCCACCGGCGCGCTCATGCCACGCAGCATCGTGGACGAGGAGACCGGCGCGGGAACGCGCGGGGCGGACCGTGACGTGCAGAGCGTGTGCCCCTATTGCGGTGTGGGCTGCCAGCTCACCTTCAAGATCAGGGACGAAAAGATCGCCTATGTTGAAGGCGCGGGCGGACCATCGAACGAGAACCGCCTGTGCGTAAAGGGTCGCTTCGGCTTCGATTACATCCACAGCCCCGAGCGCCTGACGAAACCGCTCATCCGCCGCGATGATGCGCCGGCCAAGGGCCTGAACGTTGACCCGGCCAAACCCTACACGCATTTCCGCGAAGCGACCTGGGACGAGGCCCTGGACGCGGCAGCGGCGGGCCTGATCGGATTGCGCGATGCGCACGGCGGCACGGCCGTTGCGGGCTTCGGGTCGGCCAAGTGCTCCAACGAGGAGGCTTATCTTTTCCAGAAGCTGATCCGCACGGGCTTCGGCCACAACAACGTCGACCACTGCACGCGCCTGTGTCACGCATCCTCCGTGGCAGCACTGATGGAGGGGATCGGCTCCGGTGCCGTGACGGCCGCCTTCAACGAGGCGCTCGCCGCCGACGTGATCGTGGTGATCGGCGCCAATCCGACGGAAAACCATCCCGTCGCGGCCACCTATTTCAAGCAGGCGGCAAAGCAGGGCGCGAAGCTCATCGTGATGGACCCGCGTGGGCAGGCGCTGAAGCGCCACGCCTCGCACATGGTGCAGTTCCGCCCTGGCGGTGACGTTTCTCTCCTCAACGCCATGATGCACGTCATCCTGGAGGAGGGGCTGTACGATCAGCAGTACATCGCCGCCCACACCGAGGGCTTTGAGCAACTGCGCGCACACCTCGCAAACCAGACGCCGGAGAAAATGTCCGCCGCCTGTGGCATTGCGCCTGACGCGATCAGGGAGATTGCGCGCACGTACGCCACGGCGACCAACGCGATCATCTTCTGGGGCATGGGCGTCTCCCAGCACGTGCACGGCACGGACAACGCACGCTGCCTCATCTCACTGGCGATGATGTGCGGTCAGGTCGGCCGGCCTGGCACCGGGCTGCATCCGCTTCGTGGCCAGAACAACGTGCAAGGCGCATCGGACGCCGGCCTCATCCCCATGGTTCTGCCCGACTACATGAAGGTCGCCACCGCTGAGGCCCAATCGTTGTGGAGTGACATCTGGCAGGCCCAGATCAACCCCCAGCCGGGGCTGACCGTCGTTGAAATCATCGACGCCATCGGGCGCGGGGAGATCAAGGGCATGTATGTGCTGGGCGAGAACCCGGCGATGTCCGACCCCGACGCCCACCACGCCCGCGAGGCGCTGGCTCGGCTTGAGCACCTCGTGGTGCAGGACATCTTCCTCACCGAGACGGCAATGTTCGCCGACGTCATTCTCCCTGCTGCCGCGTGGCCCGAAAAGACCGGAACCGTGACCAACACGAACCGGACCGTGCAGATGGGCCGCCCGGCGGTCACCCCGCCCGGCGAAGCGCGGGAGGACTGGTTGATCACCACACAACTGGCCCGCCGCCTCGGCCTCGACTGGAACTACACGCACCCCAGCGAGGTGTTTGCGGAAATGAAGCGGGGGATGAAATCCCTGGCGAACATCACCTGGGAGCGCCTGGAGAACGAGGACGCCATCACATACCCGTGCCCGGCGCCCGACCACCCCGGTCAATCGATCGTCTTTTCCGAAAGCTTCCCCACGGAAAGCGGGCGTGCACGCCTCGTGCCGGCGACAGTTATTCCTCCCAACGAGCGCCCGGATGCAGAGTATCCCTTCATCCTCACCACGGGACGCCAGCTTGAACACTGGCACACGGGCGCCATGACCCGGCGCGCCAGCAACCTGGATGCGTTGGAGCCCACGGCAACGGCCAGCCTCAACCCGCTCACGATGCGCCG
>CAZGNQ010000287.1:0-4974 GCA_964527285.1 uncultured Hyphomicrobiales bacterium
AGCCGTGAGAGCGGCTATAAGCAAATCCAATCTTACGAAAGCGAGCCGCTCTACATCAACACTCTTGGGAATGACACAATCATCAACCCGAATAGCGGAAATGTTGGAATCGGGACGACGAGCCCGAATGCAAAACTCGATGTAAGTGGAGCGACGAAAACAAATGAAATTACTGGCCCATGGGACCAATCAGATTCAGGCTATTTGCGACTTGGCGATGTTCAATTAGCATGGGGAACATACCAATCCGGGGAAGGCTCGTCGCCGGATACAACCACATTGCCAGCACCATTCGTTGACAGTTCTTATACAGTTGTACTCACGCCCAAACACAACGGTAGGGCGACAGGCGATCCACGCTATGCGCAAGTACTAACACAGACGAGCGGCTCCTTCACCGCACAGACTTTCATGAGAACGGGCGGAATGAGCAGTCATGATGGCGCTTACGTTGCTATTGGACAATGGCGATAGGCCGACGATTCCAAAGAAATGAATTATTGCTGTGATAATATATCTTATGGGAAATGAGATATATTTGCTAATTATTCACTATGCTGATAATATATATGCATGGATGATAATACAATTTCTACAGGTATAGTTTCAAAGAAACGACCAGTTAGCCTGACGGTTCGCGCAGATCTTCTGGAGGAAGCAAAAACATTACAGCTCAATGCATCCCGGGCAGCAGAAGTTGGCATCGAAACGGCCGTTAGGAAGGCGAAGGAAGATGCCTGGCTCGAAGATAACCGAGCAGCCATTGAAGTCTATAATGAACGCATCGAGCGCGAAGGCACAATGCTTACACCCATTTGGCTCAAGAAATAGCTGTGGCCAGATTCGACGTATATCATCTGCCGGAAGTCGATCAGTACGTGCTGGACGTACAGGCTGACATTTTAGACGAGCTTCGGACCAGAGTCGTAATTCCATTATCACCTCGGAAAGCGGCAGAAAAAGAACTGATGGCCAAGTTGAGGCCGATTGTACAGATCGGCGATCAACAATACTCACTTAATACTATGGAGATTGCGGCAATCCCTTGCGCGCTCCTTGGTGAGCAGATCGCAAATCTCGAAGATCAAAGCAGAGCAATTGTTGATGGGATCGACTTCTTGCTGCAAGGCTTTTGATCGAATTTATAGTCATAAGATAACATTTATTATGAGGGATATCCAAAATTTTGACATTTGCTGTCATTGAATGGCATAGTATGCCTTAGGAGTAGTTCCATGGATTCAATGAATATTTCAATGCCTAACGCTATGAAAGAATGGGTGGAGGCGCAAGTCAGTTCTGGTCAATACGGGAATGCCAGCGAATTTATGCGTGACCTCATTCGGCACGAGCAAGAGCGTCGCAAGTTGGCCGAGTTTCAGCGTCTGATAGACGAAGCTGCAGCCAGCGGTGTTAGCTCACTGTCAGTTCAGCAGGTCTTGGAATCGGCACGCTCTGAGGCGCGTGAGCGCGGTCTCCTCTGATGGGAACACTCTCCCTTTCCGAGCGAGCGGCCCAGGATCTCATCGACATTTACCTCTATACGCTGGAGAAGCACGGCGCCTCTCAGGCGGAAGCCTATTCATCCGACCTTGAGCATACGCTGTCTTTGCTCGCCGAGAACCCAAAGATGGGCCGGGTCGACCAGCGGCTGCGGGGCGAGGTGCGGCGGCATGAGCACGGCTCCCATGTCATTGTGTTTGAGGAATCCGCCAGTGGCGTATTGGTGCTCGCTGTTCTTGAGCGCCACATGGTCCCGGAGCTGCATATCTCATAAAGCAATCAAGAAATTTATGACGATGCGCGCCACCTAACCCATTGAAAAATATGGTCATGGCGATTTTTGCTGCGCGCAGCATCAAAACCCGATCAAGAAGTATGAACGGCAGACTGCCGCTGGCGCAGTTGAGCACAGTCTGATGCAGAGCGCACTTAGATTTTTAAGCGCCCCTGCTCATTTGAAACTCTTGTCGATGAAGCCAAGTGTATTGGCATTTTCTGTTATGGTGCGCACTTTGGAACGTTCGAAGCCGGCCGCGTGCTCGGCATCGATTTCCAGTTTGATCGAAACGTCACAGCCTTGAACCGTTGTCAGCTGTTCGATCACAGCCTCGACGATCTGATGAATTTCGCGTGCGGGGCGATCCGGAGAAATCATAACCGTACCGACGAAGCGTGTGGGCATTGGGTCGCCGGATGTTGGCGCCCCTGTTGTCCCACCGGTTACGGGGCCCACCGGAGTGGCTGGAGGGATCGACCCGGCGGGTCCAGCTGTTCCTACAGCTGTCGGCTGCTGGGGTTCAGGTCGATGTTGCTCAGCGACATCGGGCTTGATGATGACGCTCTGACTGTCGATGACCACCGGAACCGTTTGGCTCTTGTCGATCGCGAGGCCGAAGTATTTGCCGGACGCATCATCGAAGCGTTCAGCATAGGCAAACGGGCCTGGAACGATCTGCGAAATAGCTGCGTGAACGGCCTGCGTTAGGACCTGCTTGTCCTTGAGGCGCGGCAGATACACGAACCGGTTCATATACTCCCACAAGTCCTTGAGGGAGAGATGCGGTTTGCCGTTCCAGATGTACTGCTTGAGCTTCTGGTCGAGACGGGTTGGTCCGAGTTCGGGCCATAGCCCCTCTTCACTCACAAGCCTCTTGCTTGCGCGTGAGAAGATCCCGTCCTGAGCCGGTATTTTGGCTGACATCCACTCGATTTCGGACTGAGCGGTTTCCTGAACAGGGTAAAGCAGATAGCACCAAGTCTCGCGCAGGCGGGTCTTTACCGTGTCCTTTGCCTCCTTGAGCTTTGCTTCGGCAAGCGCGCCGTCACTCTGGGTCAGGTTCAACCGCTTCGTATCGCGGACAATCTCGGCCCATGCTAGGCTGATCCGGATAGCATCCTTGAGATTGTCGAGCTGGCGCGAGTCGGCTGCGAAGAACACAAGCGTATTTCGGTAGACGCGCGGCGTTGTTCCGCGCTGAAGCAGGATTTCTTTTGCCGCTTTTCGCGCCTCGGAATTCTCTCGGCCGGTGTCTGGAGCCGCAACGCCAAGAACGATCGCGCGCACGCCACCCATTTCATCTGGAACTTCGGAGGAGTTGGCGGGTGCGACCTGGCGCGTCTCGAACAATCCCTGGTCGGCGATCCCGTTGATATAACCAGTCAGCTCTTTGTCGATTGTGACCAGAACGAGGGCTTCCTCCAGCTGACCGGCCTTGTCGGCTGCCATCCGGTTGAGGCTTGGCGACATCGAGTACCAGTAGCGGCCCATGTCGCTGTGCATGAACTTGGCTTGGTTCGACAAACGCCGCAGAGCATCACCAAAGATGGCTGGACGTTCACCGGGCTGCACAACCCCGAGGTTGATCTGTTTATCGTCCAGGCCTCGGTTTTGATCGCTCGAAGTCGGGGCGGAACCCATGAAAATGGTGCGGGCGATCCGCCTCGTCGCAGAATAGCGTGCGAGGTTCGGAGCAGACTGGTCGATCCGATGCGGCGTGGCCGAGGTTCCGTCGACATCGCCAGCGATGATCGATTGCCAGCTCGTGTCGAGGTAATGCAATAGCTCGGGCTCGACGCGGGGTGAGCTTATCGCAACGCTGCCGGGCATGATCGTCACGGACGGATCATTGTTGATCCAAAGCTCGTGGATGACTTGCGCCATCAGCCGGAGCACACCGCGCGTGCGCTGAAACTTCTCGACAGAACCCCAGGCGACATAGAGCTGATCGAACAATTCAGGATGGATCGGGTAGGCTTTTTCAAGCTTGCGGCGATAGTCTTCATCCGAACAGCCCGGCGGAAAGTCGCCGGCGTTCTCGCGGTAGAGCTTGGCGAATTGTTTCAGCGTGTTGTCACGATGGTGGAACTTGTCGCCATCGATCTGCTTGAAAAGACGGCGGCGCACGATCTCATAGCTCTCTTCCTGTGAGGCCGGCCGCCAAGAGGACTCGACACGCGAGAAGGTCTGTTTCAAGCGTTCAAGGGCTTCCTTGCCCCCTTCCCCACCGACCTCAATCTGCGATGCCGGCAGCGATGCGACCAACAAGGTGCCAGGGCTCGCCTTCACGGCTTCGGTCAGGGACTGCACGAAGCTCAAATTGGCGTCGAACGTTCCAGATGGCAGTCCTTCCGTCTTGTAGATCTGGCGGAGGTACGCGACCCACTCGTCAATCAGGATCAGGCAAGGCGCGTGTGCCTTAAATAGAGCCTCCAACACGTTTGAGCCTGGCGCGATACCGCTTGCGTCGTTGTCGGCAATCATGTCGAAGGCATCGGCACCGCCGAGTTGCCAGGCCAGTTCACCCCAGGTCGTCCGAATCTTCCGGCCGCACTTCGTGTTCAAGACATCCTGCGGACCGCGCGCCGTACCGACGAGGACCGCGCGCGCGATCTCGGTCGGAACTGTCAGACCTTCCTGCTGCAACAGCTGGTCGAGCCCTGAGAGATCCTGCGCAGCTGTACCGCCAGCCATGTGGTAGAGCGCCAGCATCGAGTGCGTCTTGCCGCCGCCGAAATTGGTTTGCAGTTCGACGACGGGATCGCCGCCGGCTTGCGACAATCGCTTCGCGGCCGTCACGAGCAGCGTGCTCAGTCCATCGGTCAGATAAGTGCGGCTGTAGAACTCTTGTGGGTTGCTGTATTCGGACGGGGCGCTGCCGTTGTGGACTTTGCCAAGGTCGGCGGCAAACTCCGCTTGCTGGAAGTTGCCCGTTGCCACGTCCTGATGCGGCTCGACGACTTCGCGCCAGGGCATCAATCCCGCGACCGTCTCAACCGAGATATCGAGACGCTGTGTTTTGCGACGTTCCTCGTTGCGCTGAAGTTCGGTGAACTTGGTGCGCAGGATCGTGTCGCGCATCTTGGAAAGCTGTTCGGCCGTTTCGCCGGCGCTGATCGCCTCCATCAAGCGGCGCATCGTGTCGAGCGCGCGTTCTGCATCATCGTAGGGGACCGTCTCGTGGTGCGAGAGGG
>CAZGNQ010000288.1:0-4955 GCA_964527285.1 uncultured Hyphomicrobiales bacterium
GGTTGAGGACAGCCTTGATTTCACAAACTCATGCACGTCCTCCTTGACGATGCGCATGGCAAGCCCTTCGGCGATCGCGGTCTTACCGACGCCGGGCTCACCGATGAGAACTGGATTGTTTTTGGTCCGGCGCGAGAGGACCTGGACGACGCGTCGGATTTCCTCATCGCGACCGATGACGGGATCGATCTTTCCCTCCGCAGCGGCCTCTGTGAGGTCCTGGGCGAAACGCTTCAGGGCGTCGAAGCCTTGCTCCGCATTGGGGCTGTCTGCCACCCTGCCCTTGCGGATGTCGTTGATGGCAGCGTTCAAAGTTTGGGGGCTGGCACCGGCCGCCTTGATGGCATCAGCCGCAGGGCCACTGTCCGCCATGGCGATGGCCAGCAGCAGGCGGTCCGTCGTGACATAGCTGTCACCGGCCTTGGTTGCGATCTCCTGCGCGCGCGCCAGCGCCTGCAGAAAATCGCGAGAGGGGTTGGGCATGGTTGCGCCGGAACCGGACACCTTCGGCTTTCCAGCCAGAGTGCGGTCCACATGTTCGACGGCCAGCCGCGGATCACCGCCTGCTCGCTGCATGATGGCTGCCGCCTGGCCCTCGGCATCGTCAAGCATTGCCTTGAGCAGATGCGCGCTCGTCAATTCGGGATGACCGTCACGCACCGCGATCGTCTGCGCCGCCTGCAGGAAGCCCCGCGCGCGGTCGGTCAGCTTTTCAAGATCCATTGTCGTCTCCTCTTGCACGCCCACAGCGCCTGCCAGTGCAGCACGACCATGAGCGCCACCGTTTCGCTCGCATCGCCTCTGGACCCCGACGGATCATGAGGCCGACGCTCGGGACGTGATGCGCAGACCTGCGTCATCCGCCCGCACAAGGATATGGTGTGATGGTTTTGTCACGAAAGGGCCAGGGCGCGATATTCCTGCCGCGGATGCATAGGCTTGACACGACCTGGGCACGGTTGACTGTGCCGCTTGGCGCAGGCCCGCAAGTCAAACCGCTGAACAGGAGACCACGCTCGATGTCGATCACGACGCCGGATGCGAGCACGACGGGCGCACTGCCGACGACAGGCGCGACGTCTTCCGCCCGAGTGGTGGGTCTGATGCGCTATCCAATCAAGGGGTTCAGCGCTGAGCCGCTCGACGCCATCCATGTCACGCCGGGCGATCCGATCCCCGGCGATCGTGCCTTCGCCGTGGGCCATGGCCTCTTGGAGTTCGATCCCGCCGCGCCGCGCCATTTCCCGAAAGTGCGGTTTCTGACTCTGGCGCGTTTCGAGGCGCTTGCCGTACTGCAGACACGGCTCGAACTGAAAACGCATCGCCTTGAGATCAAGCGCGACGGCGTTGTTGAGGTGGTCGCAGAATTGGACACGCCCGAGGGGCGAGAAGCAATGGTCCGCTTTTTAACCGATTATCTCGATGGGAAATTGAGCGCGCCATTGCGGGTGCTGCACGCGGGCGAGCACACATTTTCCGACGTTGATGCACGCGTCGTTCACATCATCAATCGGGCCACAATCCGTGATTTGGAAAAGCGCACGGGCCGCTCGGTCGACGTCGCACGGTTTCGTGCGAACATCATTCTCGATGGCATTCCAGCCTGGAGCGAGCTGGATTGGGTCGATCAAAGTCTAATGATCGGCGATGTAGCGCTGCGCGTCACTGCGCGAACGGACCGTTGCCCAGCGGTTAACGTGAACCCGGCGTCGGGTGCGCGGGATATGACGTTGCCACGGTTTCTGATCGGCGCCTTCGATCACATGGATGTCGGCGTTTATGCGCATATTGAAAAGGCGGGCCAATTGGCCGTGGGCCAAGCGGTCACCGTTGTTGGCGGGGCGGGTGCGCTGGAATGACGACGCTCCATTCAAGCGCGCCCGGGATGTGGTCGGCCGGAACAGGGAAAATGCAGGTGTGCAACCGGAGAACGCCGGGCCGATCCGCAGCCGCGACAATCCGAGATCACAGCCTGCCACGACGTCCTGCCTGTCCCCAGCCCTTCAACGCGCCCAAATCACGCTACAGAGGCAGCCCCGGCGAACCACGTTGGCCAACGTCGGCGAGGCCGGTATGAAAAATGCGCGTGCTTACTGGTCAACCAGCGACGGCAACGTCATTGCTGGCAGCGGTCGGCTGGTCATCATTGCTGCCGGTGGGATGGCCTTCGAGGGACAGTGACGGTTGAAGCGGTTCGTGTTCGCCTTCAGCGGACGAGGCCGCGTGGCCATTGCCGCCATTCGCCGACCGGCGATGCGCACCACGTTTCGCTTCCACGCTGTCTGAATTTTCCGAGTGATCTGAACCGGTAGTGCCAACGGTCTCGCCAGTTTCGGCTTGATCCGATGATGCAGTTTCCGACCGGGAGGCGCGTTTTTCGCGCTGCGTACCACCGTCTCGGTCATTCTGGCCAGGTGATGGACGTTGCCTGCGCCGGCGTGTGCGCGGCTGTCCTTCGCCATCCCCATTGTCGCCCGCATTCTGCTGACGCGATGAGGCGCTTTCATCGGGAATTTCTGGTTGTTCTGCGTTCGGTTGTGCAACGAGTGGGATGGGATCATCGTCGTTGTCATCCGAAATCGACGGTTGATCCGCCAGATCCGCCCCACTTTGTTTTCGTGATCGCGGTTGACTTACGTCATGGCCATTGGGCTGCGGCTGCGCAGCCAAAATAATTCGATTGTAGTGTTCGGCGTGCTGCAAATAACTCTCTGACATAACAATGTCGCCAGAAGACGCAGCATCGCGCGCCAAAGACATATATTTTTCAGCAATATGTGCAGCCGTACCGCGAATTTTGACGTCGGGTCCGTTTGACTCATAGCTACGGGTCAACGGATTTTGCGGTTTCCGGCTACGGCCGCGGTTCCGCCTGTTTTGCTGCTGCTGTTGTTGTCCTTGCCTCATGGGCCAGTTCAACCTCTTTGAAATGTGAAAACGGCTCGCATCGTCGTGGAAAAAAGAATGCGCCGTCGACGTGAGTTGCTGTGAATGAAAGTCGGAATTGCAGCCGCATCGTGTCGCGGGCTTGGCCAGCCCTGTTCAAACACTTGCGGTCATGTGCGCGACAAAGCGGAAGCGTAAACTCAGGTTTTCATCGGCTTGAGCACGATGACCTGACAGTGCCTGGATAACCCTATCTCAGTTAATCGGCACTGAACAACTTTCGCATGTGAACGTTAGCGCGAACACATTCCGTTTCCAACAGTCATCGTGTTGATCATGCCCTTTTTTCTGCGGAAATGCAGCGTTCGTGGCCCGCGAGATCGAGAAATCGCTGTTCGTTTGTAAACGTGCGGCCGCCCTCGTGGTTGCCGAGTAGCGACCCAACAGCATCAGCCTGATCGTGCCCCAGCTCGAGAACGAGAGTGCCGCCAGGGCTCAGTGCCCGCGCAGCCCCGTTAATGACCTCACGGTAGCTTGCTAGGCCGTCCGGTCCGCCGTCGAGCGCGACCGCAGGGTCATGCAGCACAACGGCGGGATCAAGGCCCTTTAAATCCCCAGATCGGATGTAAGGCGGGTTACTGACGATGATGTCGAAGCCGCCGGCGAACGACGCGCCGTCTCGAGGATCGGCATCAAAAGCGTCGCACCAGGATGAGCACAGCCACATGGCACGATGATGAAGATCGTGTGTGCGTGCGTTCTTACGCGCTATTTGGAGCGCGCTGTGGCTCACGTCAACGCCTAATCCCAGGCTGTGTGGGATGCGCTGGAGGAGCGCGAGCAGGATTGCGCCGGAACCGGTGCCAAGGTCGAGCAAGCGGGGGCGGTCAATTGCGGACTGATCGGTTCTCCGCTCCGATGCGCCCATCGCGCCAACGGCAACGTCCACAAGCAGTTCGGTCTCCGGCCTTGGATCAAGCACCGCATCGGTGATTGCCAATGTCAGCTCGCAAAATGCGCGTCGCCCGAGAACACGCGAGACCGGCATGCCGCCAAGCCGTTTCGCGGCAAGGGCCGCGCACCATTGCGCCTCCTGGCGCGTGAGTGCCGCACCGTCCTCGGTCTGCACCGCAATTTGGCTGAGGCCCAGTGCATCCGCCATCAGCAGGCGCGCATCGAGGCTGGGTGTGGGCACGCCAGCCGCCTTGAACGCGCGGACCATGGTCCGGCGCGCCTCGCCCAGCGTCTGCGCATCAACAATGGCTGCCACGCCCGGGTGCGCGCCATCGTGGGGATCGGCCTGAGCGCCTGAAACCTGCGGGGGGTGACAGCGTGCCGAAGCGACTGTTGGTGGGCCGGCCTGTGCGGCGTGTGCGGCCTTCCCGGCCTGTGCGGCGTGTGCGGCCTTCCCGGCGTGTGCGGCATGTGTGCCTGTGCGATCGCGCACTGGATCGTTGACCGGGGCGTGAACGACGTCCAGGCGCCGGTCTTCAGCATGGTATTCTGCTTGGTTTTTAATTGGCGCCTCACGCGGCATCGGAGGCATCCATGCCCGCCAGCAGGCTTGCCTGATGCTCCGTAATGAGCGCCTGAACCACTTCTTCAAGGCCCTGTCCGGCCAGGATTTCGTCGAGCTTATGAAGCGTCAGTCCGATCCGGTGGTCCGTCACGCGGCCTTGTGGAAAATTATAGGTGCGGATGCGCTGTGACCGGTCGCCCGAGCCCACTTGCCCCTTGCGATCGGCAGCGCGCTCCTCTTCGGCGCGCCGGCGTTCGTCGTCATAGAGCCGTGCGCGCAACACCTGCATCGCCCTGGCCCTGTTCTGGTGTTGCGACTTTTCCGACGAGACGACGACGATGCCGGTTGGCAGGTGGGTGATGCGCACCGCGCTGTCGGTCGTGTTGACGTGCTGCCCTCCTGCGCCCGAGGCACGCATCGTGTCGATGCGGATGTCCTCCGGCTTGATCTCGATGTCGATCTCCTCAGCTTCTGGCAGTACGGCAACGGTGGCGGCCGAGGTGTGAATGCGACCGCCAGACTCTGTCGCGGGGATCCGCTGCACGCGATG
>CAZGNQ010000289.1:0-4951 GCA_964527285.1 uncultured Hyphomicrobiales bacterium
TCAGGCGTACGCCACCCACCGCCGTCTTGCTGGGGATGTCCGCCGAAAGGACCTTCACGACAAGTGTTGGCGCGGTGGTCGCCGTCAGCGAGCCGATGCCGACGCCCGCGTGCGGTTCGCTCAACAATTGCTCTGCCAGCGGGCGGACCTCATCGGGTGTCGCGGCGCAAAGTGTTGGCACCGATGGGATCGCATAGGCATTCAGGATGGCGCCTGCCGGCGGCTGACCCAGCACGACATCCGGGATGGCCGCGCCACCGTCCTGATCGCCTGCCGTTGCCAAAGAGGGTGCCGCTGCCGTGCTTCGCGCGCGCGCCTCCTCAATGATGGTGCGGACCTGGTCACGGTCGGGCGCGGCGCCCTCCGGAAGTGCCGGCGGCGTCCGCGACAATGCGGTTTGGGCCTTTCTGTAATCGGCCAGGTAGGAAAACGCGCGCACCGCCGATGTCGGCGTGCGGAATGCCGCGATACCGGCTTCGGACAGGGCGTCCAGGTCCACTCGCGCCGTCTGGCCGCCGAGCCAGCAGGCCAGCAGAGGTTTGGCGGCACGTCCTGCGGCCTTCTTGTGCGTTTCATGGGCTGCGATGGTCGCCTCGGCGATCGCGCTTGGCGCGGCTTGGCCATCCTCAGTGGTACGCGGACCCGGACCAACACCGCTGCGGCATTTCATGACGAGCCCCGCATCGGTCGTGGCATCCGCGAGCACCGCCTCAAGCACGGCCGCAAAACGTGTGCCGTCGGCATCATCCAGAAGGTCGATCGGATTGGCCTGATGACCCTCGGCGGGCACCAGACCACCGAGCGCGTCGCGCGTGGTCTCGCTCAACGGCGCAAGCCGGGCATGGGTCTGGGCAATGGCATCGGCCGCCAGCACACCCACGCCGCCGCCGTTGGAAAGGATGGCCAGACGGTCCGACGTGAGCGGGTTGTGTCGGGCAAGACCTGCGGCTGCATCGAACAAATGCTCCAACGCCGTCACGCGCAGGACACCGGCGCGCTGAAACGCGGCGTCGTACACGGCATCGCTCGACTGGCTGGCGCCAGAATGCACATAGGCTGCGTGGGCGGCTTCTGGGCAGCAGCCTCCCTTCACCGCAATGATCGGTTTGGATTTCGCGGCCAGGCGCGCAGCCGACATGAACTTGCGCGCATTGGTGACGTGCTCAAGATAAATGAGGATGGCCCGCGTGTGAAAATCGGACGCGAGCATGTCGAGCAAATCGCCCGTGTCCACGTCCGCCATGTCTCCCGGCGCCGCAACAAATGAAAAGCCGATGTCCCGGGTTGCAGCCCAGTCAATGAGCGCGGTGATGACGGTGCCGGATTGGGAGAGCAGGCCGATCTGACCGGCTTTGGGCGACAGGTGCGAGAAGCTGGCGTTGAGATTGGCGTGCGGCGCCATCAGGCCAAGGGCGTTGGGGCCGATCACGCGCATCCCATGGCGGCGTCCGGTGTTGCCGAGGCGGACAATGGCCGCCTTGTCGGCGTGATGGGACATGGACAACAGCACGGCTGCACGGGCGCCCGCTGCGCCGAGGGCTTCGACATGCGCCTCCAGCCGGTCCGGCGGCGCGCTAACGAGCGCGAGATCAAAGGCCCTTGGGCAGGCACCCAGATCCCCCGCCGAGGAAAGAGTGGGCACGGCCTGCACGCTGCCTTGGGCCTGGCTGGCGGCGGCAATGATGGCATCAGCTTCTCGCGACACCACCGTGATCGCGCCCGGATAGCCCGCCTCAAGCATCCGCGACAGTGTCGCGACTGCGATGGCCGGCGATGCAGCAGCATCATGGAGGATGCAAATCCGTTGCGGCCGCACCAGCACGTCGCGCAATCGGGCTGTGGCCGAAGATGGCATGGTTCAAACGTCCTTCAGCAGCCAGATACCGCAGGTGCTCACCGCGCCACGGGCCTCATCGCACCGCACAACCAACTCTATTGCAGCGCAGCAAAAAGGCAATGGCGCGTGGCGCGACCGGATGCGAATGGGCGGGCAAGTGTCCACCTTGCTTGTCATCCACGCGTCATGGCCGCGTAGTGTCGTCTGAAGTTGACAGTATTTCGCGGCAAAGTGACGCGACGATCTCGGCGTTGTGCGCGCATGTGCCCGCAATCAACGCGGCAAACACCTGTCAACACCCTGAAAAATTTCACATTCGTTCCATTTTGTTCGGCTTTGGCCACGAAATTGAAAAACGCCATCGAGGCCAGTGGGACTTTCGGCGTGTTGTCGCCGGGCGCGCCACCGATAGTCTCAATCGAAAATACAGAGAGAACAATCTCCGAAACTGAGAGGCGCTATGACAGGGAGGCCCCAATGGGCCATCATATACGTATCGTGGATACGGGTTCGCCATGTGCGACCTGTCCCGTCCGCAATCGCGCGGTTTGCAGTGTATTGAGTGACGAAGAGCTCAAAAGTATAAACGAAATCAGCCGGATACGCAGCTACGCGCCAGGGGATGAAATCCTGGCGGATGACGAGCCGACAACGTTTTTCGCCAATGTCCAATCAGGCGTTGTGAAACTTGAGAAATCTGCCGCCGATGGTCGACAGCAGATTGTTGGGCTGGTGTTTCCGACGGATTTTCTGGGCCGTGCGTATTCCGTGCGCAATCCGTATTTTGCTGAAGCGGCAACCGACGTACGTCTTTGCACGTTCCCGCATTCGGAGTTTGAGCGTCTGATTTCGCGCTTTCCGGATCTCGAGCACCGGATGTTCGAAAACACGCTCAATGAACTCGATGCGGCGCGGGATTGGATGTTCCTGCTTGGGCGAAAGACGGCGCGCGAGCGGGTTGCCAGCTTCATCTACGCTGTTGCGAAACGGCAAGGCCCGCCCGCAAAACGTGCTGGATCGAGGGATGGGCCGTGCGTACCAGCGGCTCAGGCGTCATTCGAACTGCCGCTCACCCGCGCTGAGATTGCCGATTTCCTCGGCCTGACCGTTGAGACGGTGAGCCGCCAGATTTCGAAGCTCAGAAAAGACGGCGTGATCGAGGTGGTGCGAGGGCGTGAAATTCGGCTGCCCGATGTGCCGACCA
Organism: uncultured Hyphomicrobiales bacterium; assembly: GCA_964527285.1. Lineage (GTDB taxonomy): Bacteria > Pseudomonadota > Alphaproteobacteria > Rhizobiales > CAZGNQ01 > CAZGNQ01. The sequence continues at coordinate 3,042 of CAZGNQ010000289.1, forward strand.
TCGTTGCGATTGCGCACGGCGACTCAGCTCGCGTGGCGTGAGGGCACGCACTGATCCGCGTTCTTCCGATCGGATTTCACTGATGGTGCGGCGCAGTGCACGATTATGCGTCGGCACTTGGATCAGCTTGCGCGGCCTTGCGTGACTTGCAGTCCTCGCAATTGCCCGAGCACGTGCTGAGTGAAAACTCACGCACAGCCTCAAGCGCTGCGCGGTCGGCCAGCCGACGGGTGCCGGACATCATGGCCGCCCGTAGGGTCATCATGTCGCCGCTTGTCAGGACCTCGCGCGCCAGCGGCAGGACGGTGGCGTTCTCCCACTCGATATGCCGGCGTTGGCTGACGAAAAAACCGCGCAGCATGTACCCAAGCATCTCCGCATTGGAAACAGCCCCACCTTGCGACAACCGCTCCAGCTCATCGGCCAGCTCGTGCGCGAAGGTCTCGTCCGTATCATGCTCGTGCTCAAGCTGCTTGAGCACGCCCTCCAGATGCGCGACTCCGCTGCCACGCATTCTCAGCAGCGGGAACAGAACGTCATCTTCAAGCGCGGTGTGACTTGGAAACCCTTTTTTCAGAATTGAAACCGCGACACCGGCGAGATTGCGATCCACGTCTTCCGGCAATGAATCGGCGATGGTTTCCAGAATGTCGCACAGCTCCAATTGCAAGGCATGATCAACCTCGATGGCGTCGATGGGATCAGCCACCTGACCCCTGCCGGGCTGCCCGACGGTCTCCACCAATTTCAAATGCTGAATTTGCGCGTGCATGGGCTTCCTGCTCCCTGCCACGAAGATGCGTCGCGTCCTGTGCAACACCGGGGCGAATGACAACTCAGGTCAATAATTGCGTGACGCCGCGGGCATTCGGCAAACGGACGCGAACACCCGCCATTCGTTCTTCGAGCTGTTGCCAAGCTAGGCATTGGCCATCCGTCGCACCTTGATCTGGATCAAGGCTCCTAAGGCAGCCAGAACGGCATCTCCTCAACCCGGGGGCACGGAGTGCGCCGGAAACCGAGTCCTCGGACAAGAGGAGAAACGAACACATGGATGCGGTTGATAATCGCGAGGAATTGTCGGCGGTGTCCGATGCTCTCGCACTGGGAGGCGCCGCTTTGGTGGCAGCCTTGGGGCTTTACTGGATCTTCATGTCCAGCGAGCCCGTGATGCAGTTTCACGGGGCTTTGTTGGCGGGTGGCGCGGCCATCGCTGCGATCTATCTCGTGCGCGCAATGGGCTCAGGTGCCGGCGCTGCGGCTGCTGATGAATATCACGACGGCCCCATCAAATTCGCCGCGATTGCGTGCGTTTTCTGGGGCATCGCCGGCTTTCTGGTCGGTGATATCATCGCCTGGCAGCTTGCGTTTCCGGCGCTGAATCTTGATCTGCCCTGGACGTCATTTGGACGGCTGCGGCCGCTCCACACTTCGGCGGTGATTTTTGCTTTTGGCGGCAATGCGCTGATTGCCACGTCGTTCTATGTGGTGCAGCGCACCTGCAAAGCGCGGCTGTTCGGGCGCTGGTCACCCTGGTTCGTCGTTCTGGGGTATAACCTGTTCATTGTTATTGCGGGCACCGGCTACATCCTTGGTGTGACGCAAAGCAAGGAATACGCCGAACCAGAATGGTATGCCGATCTGTGGCTGACGATCGTCTGGGTGTTTTACCTGGTGGTTTTCGCCGGCACGCTGCTGAAGCGCAAAGAGCCGCATATCTATGTGGCCAATTGGTTCTACCTAGCATTCATTCTGACGATTGCGATGCTGCACATCGTCAACAACCTCACCGTCCCGGTCAGCCTTGCAGGCACGAAAAGCTACATTCTCTTTGCCGGCGTGCAGGATGCGATGACGCAGCGGTGGTACGGCCATAATGCGGGTGGTTTCTTCCTCACCGCCGGCTTTCT
>CAZGNQ010000290.1:0-4911 GCA_964527285.1 uncultured Hyphomicrobiales bacterium
GGTGCGCCGCGGTAAGGTGCGCCGGGCCAAGCTCTATTACCTGCGCGGGCGCCGCGGAAAGTCGGCTCGTATCGCCGAGCGCACAGACGTGCGGGGCAAGCGCCTTGCGTCGCGTGACAACTGGAAGGGCTTCAAGAAGCCGAAGGGCGATTCAAATGATCTGACCCAAATCAAGACCATCAATGAGGACTTGCAGAAGCTCCTGAACAAGTACGGTCTGACGCAATACCAGCAAGTGGCCAACTTGTCTGACGATGAGATTGCGCGGCTGGATGACGTCTTGAACCTCAAGGGTCGTATTGAGCGCGAAGACTGGACCGGACAGGCGCGCGAGCTTGTGGCCGCGGCGACGGCCGATGAGGTCCCCGCAGAGGAAGAGGGTGGCGACGAGGCCGGAGCGGCCTGATCAGCTTACGATCCGGTCGTCGCCGTTTCGATAATCGGTAAACAAACAAAAACTCATTGTTCACACTCAAAAAAACGGCGACCCGGGCTGCGGGTCGCCTTTTTTGTATGTTCGGCTTGTCTTACAGCTTTCAGCAATTGTCATATTTGCGGGAGGCGACATGTCAGGTATCTGCCCGACCCTGCGCTATGTTGATGCGCCAAAGGCGATCGACTGGCTGTGTGAGGCCTTCGGCTTTGAGCGCCAGCTTGTCGTTCATGATACCGAAGGTGGGATCGCCCATGCGCAACTCACACTGTCGGGCGGCATGGTGATGCTGGGCACTGCCGAAACATCAGTAGAACAGCAGCGCAGCGCGCCGTCGGCCGCTGTCAGCCAAACGGGTTCGCGGGCAGGCCATTACGGGGATGTGAGAACCCCTGGCTTTTCTGGCTGCTACATTGTCATCGACGACATCGATGCCCATTTCTCGCGTGCCAAAGCTGCTGGCGCTCAAATCATCATGGCGCCGACGGATCAGGACTACGGCGGCCGCGATTACGCGTGCCTGGACCTTGAGGGCAATGTCTGGGCATTCGGCAGCTACAACCCATGGGATGCGAGCGGAGCACCCGCGCATGGCAAAGGATCTGGCTGACGTTGTGATCGCAGATGCCGCGCCGAGTGACATGCGTGCGGTGTCACAGATGCTGCGGCTGTCGTGGCATGAGACCTATGACGGCGTGTTCGGCTTCGACAAGGTCAACGCCATTTCCGATGCGTGGCATAATCCAACAAACCTGGCCGCCAATCTGGCAGCGCCAGCGTCGGCCTTTCTGGTGGGCCGAGACAGCTTGGGTCGGGTTGTCGCGACATCCTATGCCCGGATGACCGATGCACCGTCACGGCCCGGCGGACCGCGCACCCCTCACGCCATGTTGCACCGGCTCTACGTGCTGCGGGCGCTGCAGGGAACCGGTCTCGCCCAGGATCTGCTGCGTGAGACCGAGGCCAGGATGCCGGCGAATGTGCCGTGGGTTCTGGAAGTTGAGCCGGACAACAACCGCGCCATCCGCTTTTATGAGCATCGCGGTTTTACGCTGTCGCAGGAGTTGCGCGCGTGCGGGCGCAAGGGGTCGGGGCTTGATGCCCTTTTGATGCGCCGACCTGCCGGCATGCGCGCGTGATTGCCCGCCCGCTGGTCAACCGACCGTCGTCTGTGCCTGTTTCGCCCTCTTACGACCGACGCTCCTCGTCGTTGAGTTTTCGGGCCTCGTCCGGCAGCATCACCGGGATGCCGTCGCGGATCGGATAGGCAAGACCAGCCGCGACGGACACAAGTTCGTGGGCCTGGCGGTCATAGTGTAGGATCGTCTTGGTGACCGGGCAGACAAGGATCTCCAGCAGCCGCGGATCGACCTCTGGCGTGGCGTCCGCTGGGGTCACCTCGTCCTCCGCGCGCAGGTCCGACGCCGCCTTGGCGCCAAGAGCGTCGTCAGTTTGGCTCTCGAACGGATCGCTCGACATGGTCGTGCTCCTCACTTGCCGGTGGCCCCGGTGAAACGGCCTGCCGGCCCGCTTCACCCCGTGCTCCTGGAGCGGGGCGTCGGTGAGCCGCTCGCCGTTCAAACCCGCCCTATTGCAGCGTGGTGCTGCCACCCTCGTCTTTCGACGCGATATCCATTTCGGCAAGTGCGATCAGCACCTGCGCGCGCTCACTCAGCGTTTCAGCCTCAAGAAGGGCCTGCTTTTCCTCATTGCCGTAAGGGCAGATCATGGCCAACGTATTGACCAGAAACTCCGTCGACGCCTGGGCAATAGCGCTCCAATCTGCCGACATCTGGTTGGCCGTCAGATAGTCTTTCAACGCCTTGAGAAGGTGGTCGCGATCGACCGTTTCGGACGTGTGATCCTCGCTCAGATCTTGCGCAAACGCATCGTACTTGACGTTGAACATGCGGAAGGCGTGCTCTGTCTCGATCTCCTCGCCGATCACCATTCGGCTGACGCCCGTCAACGAGATGATGTAGCGCCCGTCATCGGTCTCTTGGTAGGCGGTCAGGCGGCCAACGCTACCGATCCGGCGAACGCCGCGCGATTTGCCTTGAGGTGACGTGCCGCCGTCGATTTCAGCGCCCTCGCCGGGATCGCGTGCGGGCTGCACAATGCCCAGCAGTCGATCCGTGGCCATGACGTGATCGATCATGGCCAGATACCGCGGCTCAAAAATATTGAGAGGAAGCTGGGCGCGCGGCAGCATGATCACGCCGCCGAGCGGGAAGACGGGAATCTGAGCGGCCATTTGAACAGGCAGCTTGTAGCGACCGGGCATGGAATACTCCCTCCGGGCGCGTCCGCGCGCTCCGGTTATGAGAACAGCAGTAGGGACAGACGCCGCCTGCCATCCTGCGTGGCCGGGTCCTTGGGGCCCCAGGCATCGAACAGTTCCACAAGCTGCTTGCGCGCACCATCGTCGTTCCATGTACGGTCGCGGCGCATCAGTTCGATGAGTTCATCCACGGCGCGTTGCTTCTTTCCCGTGCCGGCCATGGCCACCGCAAGATCGAAGCGGGCGGCATGGTCATCGTCATCGGCAGCGACACGGGCCTCCAGCTTGGGGATGTCGCCAACGGCTTTTTCAGTTTTCACCGCAAGATCCAGCGCGGCCCGGGCCCCGGCAATGGCGGCATGGTTGGCGTGAGCGGCCGGCGCCATTGAGAGGATTTGTTCCGCCTGATCGTAGGCCTGCGTCTCGATATAGCACCGCGCCATACCGCCGATTGCGTCGGCATTTTCGGGATCGTCGGACAGGATCAAACCGAAGAGCTGGGCTGCTGCTGCGGCGTCGCCCGCATCCAAAGCCGCCTGGGCCTGCTCCAGTACGTTTTCGGGCTCGGCGAACGCCTCCGGCGCAATCCGCTCAATAAACTGGCGCACCTGGGCTTCCGTCAACGCACCCATGAAGCCGTCCAGCGGACGTCCGCCCTTGAAAGCAAAGACCGCCGGGATGGATTGCACGCCCATCTGCTGGGCGATGTGCGGATGCTCGTCAATGTTCATCTTGACGAGCCGGAGCGTTCCTTTGGCGGCTGTGACAACCTTCTCAAGCACGGGGGTGAGCTGCTTGCACGGGCCGCACCAGGGCGCCCAGAAATCAACCAGCACCAGTGCATCGCGCGAGGCTTCGATCACGTCCTGCATGAACGTCTGCGATGACGTCTCCTTGATGAGGTCGTTGGCCGCGTCGCCTGGCCCACCCGCAGCCGTCCCCTGCCCCTGGGAGGGGGTGTTGCCCTTGCCGCCGCCGAATAAGCTGATCACCACGTTTGCAACTCCGTCGTTTGCGTGTTGGCACGGTGTCCCGCCGCCGCCCAGCCGGCACACAGCGTCCGGATGCTCCAGGCCGACCGCCAGCGGAAGCGCGAAGCTGCGGACTTGCGCCAGGGCGGGCTGCCTGTGTCCGTCCCTGTGGCGCGCCCCATGAACAACGCGCCCTGCGAGCAGCACGACTGCCACGCGCGTGCCGCGCCATCGTCAGGTCGCACTTAATCAGACCGCCGAGCGTGCACAAGCAGCGGTCGGCGACACAGCGCACCGTGCGTCAGATGTCCTGCGCCAGCTCATCCACGGCGATGATTTCAGCCGTGTGCCCGCAATGCTCGATGAAGCGGATGAGGTCCTGCGATGCGATATGCGTCGTCGCCGTATTCTCAAGCGGATGGCAGTTGATCGCGTCGTGACGCATCATGCGCGCGTCGAGCACGATCTTAACACGGGCATCGCCGTCGTTGATGACAGCCAGCGGCGTGACGGACCCCGGTTCGATGCCGAGTACCTCACGCAACGTCTCGGCCTTGGCAAAGCTCACGCGCCCGCTGGCGCCGATGCGGGTGTGGATTTGCTTAAGGTCGATCTGGGCGTCGTGGAGTGCCGTGACGAGGAAGAGTTGGCCTTTTTTATCCTTGAGGAACAGGTTCTTCACGTGGCCGCCGGGCAGCATGTCGTGTTTGTGGATGGCCTCGCTTTCGGCCACCGTGAACACCGCCGGGTGTTCGACGGTCCGCGTCGTGATGCCGAGTTTGTCCAGTTCGGCCAGCAGGCTTGTGCGGTCATGGAACGACATGGCGGTCTCGCTGGCACGACTGCTTGTTGGCGCGATCGTCGGGCATGGAATGGAGGAAGGTCTGGTTGGCCCGAAGTTGCCGTCGCCCTGGGGCCGCATGGTCTTGCCGTTGGGCGTGCATTCCAACGCTGTAGGCGGCGGCAGCGGCCGGTGTTGGGCAACGCGACGAGCGGTGGTCCGGGAGCGATAGGTCAAACCCAGTCAATTGTCACGGCCAGCGCGCCAGATGTGTGCGCCTTACGGGGCGATAACTGTGTCGCGCGCGTACGCAACTTGCCTCTTGCATCCCTGGCCGGCCTGCGTCATAGACGTGGGCCTTGTGGAGAGCGGGCGTAGCTCAGGGGTAGAGCATCACCTTGCCAAGGTGAGGGTCGGGCGTTCGAATCGCCTCGCCCGCTCCAAT
>CAZGNQ010000291.1:0-4908 GCA_964527285.1 uncultured Hyphomicrobiales bacterium
GGCGTCGCGGTAATCCTGCAAGCGGCAGGCCGCGCGGTCGGACAGCCCGGCCTTTTCCAGCCGCGCATTGGCGTAGTTCAACTGTTCGGTTGATAAGGTGAGACCGTCGACCGCGCAGTTGCGCCGGGCCGCCGCTTCTGCAAAGCCGCCCCAACCGCAACCGATTTCGAGCAACCGGCTGTCTGGCGTTGCCCGCAGCGCATCGAGCACGCGCTCATACTTGCGTGCCTGCGCGACCTCGAGCGGCTCATCCGGCCGCTCGAAAATCGCGCTCGAGTACGTCATTGAGCGGTCAAGCCACCGCTCATAAAAGGCGTTGCCGAGGTCGTAATGGAACGCGATGTTTTCGCGCGCCCGATCACGCGTGTTGCGGCGGGAGCGGTGAAAGCGGACGTCCGGCCGGCGCACGCGAAAAGCGCCACGGCCTGCGCGCTGCAAGGCGGGCTTGTTCAGTATGAAAAACCGGAAAACGGCGGCGAGATCCGGACTGTCACATTCCCGGCGCATATAGCTTTCCGCAAAGCCGATGGTGCCGCGACGCAGTCCACGCCACAGCAGGGCGGTCGAATGGATCTGCAATTCCGCGTTCGGTCCATCCGATCGGCCGGCAAACGTGCGGGCATGGCCCCCAGGCAGCACAATCCGGATGCTTCCGTGTGTCAGCCCGGCCAGCAACCGCGCCATCACTGCAAAGACGAGCGGCGCGGTGAACCCACCGCGTGCCGATGGGCCGTCTGGCAGCTTTACGCTCTCGGGGCGCAAAAGCGGGTCAATCGGCGGACGCGAGATGTCTGTCATGGCCGGGTCGGATCCCTCGCAATAGGTAGCGCGGTGGCGATCGGAGTTGTCGCGAGTGGCAATGCTGCCTCCACCGTTTGTGCGCGCGAAACACCGTGGCTGGGTGCCTCAGGTCGCTTCACAAGGCGCAGGCCCTTCATCCACAAACGCGCCGCCTCGATGTGTATTCCGGCGTACGCCTTCACGGTCATCACCGGGTCGATTGCAAAGAGGCGGGCCAGGCGCGCATCGCTGGCCGGCGCCAACATTCCGGCAAAGTGTGCCTTGAACATCGGTCCGCGGTCATCGTCGAGCAGAATGCCGATCACGACGCGATCGTCACCCAAAGTGACGTGGAAGCGATAACGCCCAGTCTGGCTATTGAACGGTGACACGTAAAAGCACTTTTCTGCGTTCTGGCGAGCGTTTTGGTGTGCCCCAACGGCGGCCGGAGCCGCCGGGCTGACGGGCGCCACGTAGAAATGGCGCTGCCCGAACGTGTTGTTCACCTCATAGACAATCGCCCGCAGCGTCCCGTGTGCATCCTGAGCGAAGTAGACCGTCAACGGATTGAACACGTAGTTCAACACCCGCGGGTAGCACAGCACATGAAGCCGTAGGCCGTCGATGCCGTCAGCGAGATCGGATGCGATGTCCGGCACCCGGGCGCGCAGGAGTTGGCGGATCTGGAGCGCAAGCGGACGGGCGTCGCCAAAACCGTGGTCACGCTCATGGAAGGCAAAGACGTTGACCCGGTTGACAGAAAACAGGCGGCAGGACGCGGCTGCGTCCGAGAGCGCGTCGAGATCGAGGTGGATGCTCGTCATGCGATAGCGCAGCTTGTGCGGCGTGGGGCGCAGCCGGGCATGCACAACTGTGCCGCGCGCGAGCCGGAGTGGCGCCTTCGTGGCGTCACCTGAACCATGCCGCGCGCAAGCCGCGCATGCCGCGACGCAATTCGCTGCCACCGCCCGATTATCGGTCTTGGATGTGGCCGGCATCACGCCGTCTCCAGATCCTGTCCGCTCGCCCGGTCGTCCCCGGTGTCGCCCCCGGCTGCCGTGGGCTGGCCGGAGCGTGCGAACGTTGGCAATCGCGCGAGGATGCGCCCGTTGTCGTCACCAACCTGCCAGGGCCGCCGTCCCGCCGTCACGGCCCGCACGTCATAATCGTGAATGGCACTGTGCAGATGCTCGGCCACCGCCAGGCCGGATTGCAGGCCATCCTCGTGGAAACCGTAGCCGAAGTAGCTGCCGCAGAACCACGTGCGTTGCAGGCCCTGCATCTCCCACAGCTCCGGTTGTGCCGCGCCTGCCCGACCGTCGAACATCGAATGCGTGTAGTTCATCGTCGCAATCAGCCGCTGCGCATCAATGGGCTGCGTCGGGTTGAGCGTCACGAACACGTCGTGGCTGGTGGTGAGGGGCTGCAGCGCATTCATCCAGTAAGTCAGCGACAATCCCGTGAGAGGCTGTCCACGCGCTGGCAGAGTGTCGGACAGATAGTTCCAGCTTGACCACACGCTGCGGCGTTTGGGCATCTGCCGGGGATCGGTGTGGAGGTGGGCGGTGTTGTTCATGTAGCGAAACGCGCCCAGCAGCCGGCCTTCGGTGGCGCTCGGCGCATCAAGCAGCGCCAGTGCCTGATCCGCGTGGCACGCAAGAACAACGTGGTCGAAACTCGCACGTCCACTGGCGGTCACAATGCCGACGCCGGACTGTGCCCGCACCACCTGCTTCACGGCCTGGCCGACCTCAACCGTCAGTGTGCCGCGCCGGTGCGCATCTGTTGGCGCGGGCGTCTGACAATCAGCAAGCACGGCCTCCACAAAGCTCTGTGAGCCGCCGCGCACCGTGCGCCACTGCGGCCGGTCGCGTACCTGCAGGAGACCGTGGTTGCAGAAGAAGCGCAGGAAACTGTCGGCCGGAAACTCCAACACATCGCTGTCCGGCGTTGACCAAATGGCAGCTGCCATCGGCAGGATGTGGCGGAGCGTGAAGGCCTCGGAAAAATTGTGGCGGCGCAGATAGGTCCCCAGGCTGATGCCCGCTGCGCGCCCATTGCGCAGGTCCTGCGGACCGCGGCGAAAGAACCTCAACAGGTCTGCCACGAGGCGCAGATGGCTCGGCCGCACCAGATTGCTCTTTTGTGCGAACAGCCCAGGTGCGCCGGCACCGGAATACTCGTAGCTGCCCCGCCCCATGCTGACAGAGAACGACATGGAGGAGGGGGCGGTGATCACGCCGAGATAATCGTAGAACGCGGTGAGGTTTGGATAGCTGCGCGTGTTGTAAACGATATAGCCGCTGTCAACGGCGAACGGGCCATCCCCCAGATCCACCACGTGCGTGTGTGCGTGGCCCCCAACGCGCTTGTCGCTTTCAAACAGCGTCACATGGTGGTTGCGCGACAGTAACCACGCGGCGGCAAGGCCGGAGATCCCTGTGCCGACCACGGCAATACGATGTTGCAAGGCGTCGCTCCCACTGCGGGCAAGTGCCCTGCGTCCACGCTCCGCGCATCTCTCCATCGCGCGCGCTGCTGGGTGAATGGCGGTCGCCCCACACGCCCGTCAATCAGCGGTTATGATACTTGCGGGCTTAGATGTGCGGATCACTGAGCGCAGCGGCCGGTTGCGCGCGGCCACCGTCAGCCGGCGCCGTTTGAACGATCGCATAGTCGCAAGCGGATCGGACCCTTGGGCGGTGGATCGCTGGGATCGATCCGCGTGCCGCGCTGCATCACATCGATACGGCCGTTGCGTGCGAGTGCGCGCGCGACCCGGCGCACGTCGTCCATCAGACCACGCCACTGCGCATCGAACGGCCGAGCGGCTGCTTCGCCGGAGCCGCCGATCAGATGAGCAACGGCTTTCGCCGCTTCTGACGGGCAAATGGATTTTTCAGGCCCTCGCTCGCTGCAAAGCCGCAGGATTTCGCGCGCGATCAGCGCATCGTTGCCGTCATCCTCGCAAGCAGCACGCTTAGCAGAAGAGCTCTGGGCGTCGGCTGGCTTCGGCGCATCGCCCGGGTCCATCGCGTACGGTTTCATCGCATACGGTCCCTTTCCTGCGGCGCGCAGCATGTCACATGAACCGATCGGCCGAACCACAGCGCAACCTCTGACGTTACAGGAGCAACGCAAAAGGAGTTTTGGCCGATGGCGCCTGGCGAGAAAAAGAATGACCGAAAGGCGTCCGGCGCTGAGGGCGCGGCCGATGACGGCGACGGCAAGGCGCTGATCCTCGTTCTGGGAGACCAATTGTCGCCGCGCATTTCAAGCCTGGCGCACGGCGATCAGGGCCGCGACGTGCTTTTGATGTGCGAGGTGAGCGACGAGGCCAGCTACGTCCGACACCACAAAAAGAAGATTGCGTTTATTTTTTCCGCCATGCGCCACTTTGCCGAAGCGCGCCGAAGCGATGGCTGGACGGTTGATTATGTCCGCCTGGACGATGACAGCAACACCGGAAGCTTCTCCGGTGAAGTGGAGAGAAAAGTAAAGGAACATGGTGTCAGCCGCCTTGTGGTCACGGAGGCGGGCGAATGGCGCGTGATGGAGATGATCCGCGGTTGGCAGGACGATCTGGACGTTGCGGTCGAGGTGATCGACGATGACCGTTTCGTCGCCACCCATCAGGAGTTCGAGGACTGGGCGGAGGGCCGCAAGACGTTGCGGATGGAGTACTTTTACCGCGACATGCGCCGCAAGACCGGCCTGCTGATGACCGAGGACAATGAACCCGCTGGCGGGGAGTGGAATTACGACCACGACAATCGGAAATCGGCGCCGGATGATCTGGACTTCCGCACACCTCCGAAGTTTGAGCCTGACGCGACGACGCGCGCCGTGCTGGATCTCGTGTCGCACAGGTTCGACAATCACTTCGGTGACCTGGAGCCGTTCTGGTTTGCGGTCACGCCGGACGACGCTGAAACGGCGCTCGATCATTTCATCGCCAAGGGACTGCCGAGCTTCGGCGATTATCAGGATGCGATGGTGGAGGGGGAGGCCTTCCTGTTTCATTCCATCCTGGGCCTCTACATCAACGCCGGATTGCTCGACCCTCTGGAGGTCTGTCGCCGGGCCGAGCTTGCTTACGAAAGTGGTGACGCGCCGATCAACGCCGTG
>CAZGNQ010000292.1:0-4826 GCA_964527285.1 uncultured Hyphomicrobiales bacterium
AGGCGCGCTCATCCCGGGCCTGGTGATCAAGGCCTTCGAACTGGACGACCGGGACGCAGCCGAGAGCTGGCTGAACGCGTAGGGCGTCATGCCGCCGGTCGATCCGGAGCGTCGTCATGCTGAAACCGAGTGAGACCAACTCATCCAAGCCGGGCCTGCGCCGTACGCTGACGCTGCCCTGGCTGGTCTTCTACGGTGTCGGCGTGACCGTTGGCGCCGGCATCTTTGCGCTCATCGGCGAGATTGTCGCCATCGCCGGGGATGCTGCGCCGGCCTCCTTCCTGCTGGCCGGCGCCATCGCCACGATCACCGGGCTGTCCTATGCGCTGCTGGTGCGCGTCATGCCGTATGCCGGCGGCGAAGCGGTTTTTGTCACCCGTGGCCTCAATCCAATGCTTGGCCGGGCCGTCGGCGTGGGCGTGGCGGCAACCGGCATCATTTCCAGCGCGGCCATCGCCAAGGCCTTTGCCGGGTATGCAGGCACGCTGATTGGTCTGCCGGAAGTCGTACTCATCGGTCTCATCATCGCGGTTCTTGCGGGCGTGGCGTGGTACGGCGTGCGTGAAAGTGTCGTCTTTGCCGCCGTGATCACCGTCCTGGAGCTGGGCACGCTTTGCGTCGTCGTTGCCTATGGCCTGCCCTATGTGGCTGACGCACCGCCGATTGATGCTCTCTTCGGCTTTGCGGACAGCAGTGTTGGCTTTGCGCCCATTGTGACGGGCGGGATCATCGCCTTCTTCGCTTTTGTCGGATTTGAAGACATCGAGAACATGGCGGAAGAGACGCGCGACGTGCGCCGCACGGCGCCGCTCGCCATCATCTGGACGCTCGCGATCACGGTCATCGTCTACGTGTTGATGGCGCTCGTGGCCGTCAGCGCGCCGGGACGCGATACACTTGTTGCGTCTCCGGCCCCAATGGCGACACTTTTTGCCTCGGTCACCGGCTTTGACCCGGCACCGGTGGCCGGGCTTGCCGCACTTGCGATGGTCAACGGCATCCTGGTGCAGATCCTGATGAGCGCGCGCGTCCTTTACGGCATGGCGAACGAGGGCCTGTTGCCGGCCTGGTTTGGCCATGTCCACCCTCAGCGGCGCACGCCGTCACGCGCCACGATTGCTGTGGCGCTGGCCATCCTGGTCCTTGCGCTGACGGTGCCGCTCGTCGATCTGGCCAGGATCACAAGCCTTGTTGTGTTGGCGGTCTTTGCCCTTGTGAACTTGGCGCTCTACCGGTTGGGCGGGCGTCTTGATGATCCACTGTTGCGCCGCTGGCGCGCGCTGGGGCTGATCGGCGCTGCGCTGTGCGTGGCGATCCTGTCGTTCCAGGCGATGAGCACGTCCGGCTTCACACACGCCGCAATGAACTGAGCCAGACCCACACCGGCGAACGGCGCCCCCCACCCGAGTACGCCGTCACTGTCACCGTCACTATCACCGTAAGGGCCGCTCACGAATGGGCCGCAACGGCCACCATCGCGCACCTCACCCCGCCCGAGCCAAATGACGTCAACAAAAGCGTCAACGGTCAAATTTTTGGCTTTTCCTAACCTTACCGCTCCAGTGTCGCGCAAAAGCGACATCTCCAATCGGTTGGGAGACGGTGTCTTGCGTTGGTTTCAGTCCCTATCTTTGTTCGCGGCTCTGGTCTTTTTGGCCGGCGTGGCCACGCCTGAACGCGTCGCTGCGCGCGGCAAACCTGTGACCGGCGCGGAGTTGCGCGCCCAGGTGCCGGGCAGCACGGTGCATGTCAGCACACCGATCGGCAGCGTCATTCCCATCACCTACCATGAAAACGGCACGATGACCGGCAGCGCCGGTGCCGTGTCCTTCTTCCTGGGCGCGGCGCGCGACAGCGGCCGCTGGCGCATCCGCGGGAACAAGCTCTGTTTGACCTGGAAGGTCTGGTTCAGCGGGCGGGAAGACTGCATGCGCATGCGCAGCGCCGGCAACACGCTCTACTGGACGGCAGACAGCGGGCGCACCGGCACCAGCCGTGTGATCTCGCGCCGGCGCACGGTTGCAAAGGCGAAGCCGAAGAACACGGCCCAGGCGAAGCCGAGAAAAACGTTCAAGGCCAAGCCCGCACCCACACGGGCCAAAGCCCGTGAGGCACGTCAACCGGCCGCTCGGGCCGTGGCGACGGCCCCGACGCGTGCGCTTGCTGTGCCGAAGCCGCGTGCAACTCGAGCCAGGATTGCGCGGGCCGCATCGGTGTCAAACGCCGCCGATGCATCCGGTTCGCGCAGTCGAGCGCAGTCGCGGACACAACCAGGGCCGCGCCCATTAAACACGGCGGCGAACGTCGAAACGACCCGCGTCGCGTCAGTTGCGCGCAAGGAGATTCAGCCCCCCAGCACGGCGGCCGCCGCACCCCGGCGCAGTTCGCGTGCCGATGGGGCGCGTCGTCAGCGCCTGCTCCGCGTCGTCAACGTACCTGGCAACGATGTGCTCTACATGCGCCGGGCTCCCCGCTCCTCAGCCACGGCCGTCGGCTCAATTCCCCCCGATGCCGTTGGCGTGCGCGGCCTTGGACGTTGCGCCGGGCAGTGGTGCCGGGTGGCGTACGGTGGCGTTGAGGGCTGGTCACACTCTGCCTACCTCAAGGCGTACGCGCAAACCGGCGATCATCTTGCGGGGACCGAGCGCGCGCGCCGGACCAGCTACCGCGTGGTCAACGTCGCCAATGATGATCGGCTGAACGTGCGCGCCGCGCCGTCACAACGGGCGCCAGCCATCGGTGCGCTCGACCCGTTTGAAACGGGCGTCACCAAAATCGGCGCGTGCCGTGGCGCGTGGTGCCCGGTTCGCTTCGCCGGGCGTTCAGGCTGGGTGCACTCACACTACCTTGCGCCGGAAACGGTCGTCGGCCAGCGCTGACGCTCGGCCGGCAGAGCAGGCGGCAACGATGCGGTGGCCTGGACCCCTGCCGGCACGCAAGCTGCCTTCCGCCACAAACATGATTGCGACAGTTCCAGGTCGAGAGCCCTGCGCTTTGCGCGCATGATCTGCATCACAGCATGCGGACGGGCCCGGCCTTGCGTTGTTGTCCCAGCCAAGCCGTGTCTGAAACCAATCGCTGCGGGCCACCAAAACTCGATCTTGGTTCATTGTGTGTTTTCGCGTGAGCCAGTTCCAAGTCCATCGACGGTGTAAACGGTCACCGCGCCAGCGCGGCCGCGCACGGGCAGCGTGCCCATGGGCTTGAGAACAACGTCCGGAATGTGCGCCCGCGCCTGTTCGGCTGTCTCTTCTGCCAGCAGGATCGCCGTGCCGAACTCCTTGTTCATGCTCTCAAGTCGCGCCGCCACGTTCACTGCGTCGCCATAGACGGTATAGCTCAGCCGCCCCTCCGCCCCGATCGCCCCGGCGACAACGGCGCCGGAATTGATGCCGATGCGACAGGCAAGGCGTTGTCCGGCGTAGGTCTTTTCCTCCACCGTTTTCAGGACGCCAAGCCCGGCCCGCACGGCCGCAGCACCATGGTCCGCGCGCGCCAGCGGCACGTTGAAAACGGCCAGGATCGCATCCCCCTGGAACTGGGTGACCATACCGCCCTCTTTCTCGATCAGCCCCACGGCATCGGAGAAAAACGCGTTCATGGTGGACACCACGGCCCCGGGGGTCAGCTTTTCCGACATGGCGGAAAATCCAGCGATGTCGAGAAACAGGACGGTCGCTTCCGTGCTGCGCGGTTCTGCAACGCGGTCATCATCCACCAGCAACGCCGCGACGTCCTGGGGCACGTATTTGCCGAAGAGATCGCGGATGCGCTTGCGCTCTTTTAACCCCTCCACCATGCCATTGAAGGCTCTGGAGGCGGCGGCCAACTCGCGAACGGCGCCGCCCGGCAAAGGCCGCACGTCGTCCAGCTTGTCCTGCTGCACCATCTCCGCGGCGCTGGCCAACCGTCCCATCGGTGCCGCCGCCCTGCGTCCCAGAAGGATCGCCATCGCCACGGCGCCCAACAGCAGCAGCCCGCCAATGACGGCTTCTGCCAGCAGCCGATTAAACTCCACATCACCGGTGGCAGGGTCAAAATGCACACCGAACGTCAACTCGCCCCCTGAAGCGCGATCGCGCACCGTCGCCAATGCAAAGACGCGCTGACCACTGTCCGTTTCAAGCGCAAAGCTTTCAACGCCCGGAACGTCTGCCACCAAAGCCAGCGGGTAGCGCGGCGCGTCGAAAAGCTGTTCCAGAAAAGCATCGTTCACATCGGCGAGTGATGGCCAATCCAGATCGGTCCGGCCGCGCAATTGCGGATGCGAAATCACAGCGGTTCGATTGAAGAGGAGGAAGCGCACCAGTTCGTGGCCACGAAAACTGGCGTCTGCGGCCAGGCCTTTGACCAACGGATCGCGGTCCATGCGCACCGCGACAACGCCCGTGTCAGACCCAGCGTCGCCGCGCACCGGCACCAGGAACGTGCCGACCGGCCTGCCATCCAGAACCGACGGGCGCAGCACCCACTCACCGTCATCAGGCGGCCATTTTGGCTGTTGCGGCCCGCGCGCATTGAGAGGGACACGCCATTCGGGCGGCCAGGTCACCGTGTGGAGCGTGCCTGTTTTGGCATCATAGAACAGACCCGTGCCGTCGGGCCTCTGATAGGACACAGCGGCAATCTGCGGGTGGGTCGAAACAGCCCCCCTCAGCACCTGCATGAGCGCCTCTTCGCGCGCTGGATCGGTACGCCCGCGCACGATTTCCTCGGAAAGCCAGCGCGCCTGAGCCTCCATGGGCGCAAAGAATGCCTCAGTACGCTGCGCGGTGTTTGCAACCAGTGCTTCCAGCCTGGCACCGAGGCCGCTGCGGGTGGCCTCC
>CAZGNQ010000293.1:0-4821 GCA_964527285.1 uncultured Hyphomicrobiales bacterium
CCCGACACGCGGATTATGATTCCGCTGCTCTAACCAGCTGAGCTACTCCGCCCCGCCGCATCACCCCTATTTCGGCGAACGACGACGTGTTGCCGACGCGGTTCCGCGCCGAGCGGTGGAAATACGCAAAGCGCGCCGGTGCGTCAACGCAAAGATGGCCGCAACGGCCGGCGAGGCCCTTTGCCGTCACGCGCCGCCACGGCACGCCTCACTCCGTCACCCCGATACTGGGCCGGCCTGCGCTGCGCCTGTCAGCGCCGGTTCTTCACGTCCAGAACGTTCAGCGCTCGATGGCTGCGCACCGAGTGCGGCGCTGCGCAATGGCCGCACGTCCGCCGTTTCGGCGCACGCAATCCAGCCGCCGCCGAGCACTTGTGCATCACCATCACCCGATGCGTAAAACACGCACGCTTGGCCAGGCGACACGCCGTCTTCGGCCTCCAACAGGCACACCTCCAGGCCGGCAGGGCCCACATGTAGCTCTGCCGGTCGCGGTGGCTGTGAGGAACGGATGCGCGCCCAGATCGGCAGCCCATGTGTGCCCGTGCCACCCTGCAGCAAGATCTCCAAGGGCTCGCGCCCCAGCCAATTGACGTCCCTCAAGGTCATCCAGTGGCACTGCAGCGCCTCGCGCGGACCCACAATCACTTCGTTGGCCACCGCATTCAGCCGGACCACAAACAGCGGCTCGCCCGTCGCGACGCCGAGCCCACGGCGCTGACCGATGGTGTAGTGGATGATCCCGTTATGCCGGCCCAGCACCCGGCCATCCACATGGACGATGTCACCGGGTGCGCCAGCGTCAGGCCGCAGCTTCTCGATGATGCCAGCATAACGCCCGGACGGAACAAAACAGATGTCCTGACTGTCCGGTTTTGCCTCCACTTCAAGCCCGAACGCAGCAGCCAAGGCCCGCACCTCCGGCTTAGTCATGCCGCCGAGCGGAAAGCGGAGGAAATCGAGTTGCTCGCGCGTTGTGGCAAAAAGAAAATAGCTTTGATCCCGCTCGGCATCGACCGCGCGCACCATTTCCCATCCCGTCGGCCCTGGGCGCGAAGCGATGTAATGGCCCGTTGCAAGCGCTGATGCCCCAAGGTCTTTCGCCGCCGCGTAGAGGTCAGAAAACTTCACTGTCTGATTGCACAAAATGCACGGCACTGGCGTTTCGCCGGCGACATAGCTGTCGGCAAAGCGCTCAATGACCGAAGCGCGAAATCGTGCCTCGTAGTCGAGGACGTAGTGCGGAATGCCGAGCGTTGCCGCGACGGTACGCGCGTCATGGATGTCCTGACCGGCGCAACATGCCCCTTTTTTCTGCACTGCCGCGCCGTGGTCATAAAGCTGAAGCGTGATGCCGACGACGTCGTAACCCGAACGCGCAAGCAGGCCGGCGACGACACTGGAATCCACGCCGCCGGACATGGCCACGACCACCCGGTGGCCGGACCGCTCCCCTGGCAGGTGGAGATCAATGTCGGGAATGTTGGTCAAAGCCGTGAGCCTTTCGCGCGTGCTGCTGCAGTGTGATGCGCTTATTCCACGCGGTTAAGCGCTTGGTAAAGCATTTGAGGTGTATTGCATTTTAAGCAACCTCCGGTGGAGCATAAAATTTTACTCGCGCATTAAGTGTTGTTTCAATTTGAAGCAAGTTGCGCGGGATTGATGCTCTTGAGGCGGTGGCCACGGGCGGCACGAGGCTTGCGTTCGCCTATGCGTAGTAAGTTTGGTTTGGATGGTAGAGAGTCAATGACCGACCACAACGTTCGCACGCGTCTGCGCTATGTGATTGGACCCGACGGCAGCCCACTGACGATTGCCGACCTTCCCTCGCCGAGCACCAAGCGGTGGGTGATCCGCCGCAAGGCTGAGGTCGTCGCGGCAGTGCGCGGCGGTCTGCTGAGCCTTGATGAGGCATGCGAGCGCTATAAGCTCACGATCGACGAATTCCTCAGCTGGCAGCGGTCGATTGATCGCCACGGGCTCCCCGGGCTTCGGGCAACCCGGCTGCAGGAATACCGGAACTGACGCTGTGACACTTGGCAGTGGCGGCAAGGCATTACGTTGGTCACTGCTCGGCTGCTTGCCGAGCCGCGGCGGCCGCAGGCGCCCGCGCGCACGCCTCGTCGCCAGTGGCCCAGCGTTGCAGATCATCGCTAATGGCGTTGGCCAAGCGTAGCGGCAGAGCCACGTTGCGCGTGCGCAGAACGCTTGACCCCGCAAAGCCTGAGATATCACCCTTATAGACCTGCCGACCGTGGCGGCCGAGCTCGGTCCTTTCATGGATCGCCAGCGTCGCCGTCCGACCACCCGGTGGCGTTTCGCCAAAAAAGACATAGCGCTCGGCAAGCGGCAAATCGCGCCGCAGCGTGCACCGCAGCAGACCCCTGGCCAGGAGGGCATAGCTCTCGGCTGGCGGCAGCGCGATGCCGATCGAGCGATCCGCTGACGTTGCGATCCGAGAAGACGACGATGCGGGCCGCGCAACAAAGCCGGCGCGCTCGTTGCTGAGAACGGGCGAGGCCGTGTCGGCGGCCTGAGCGTTGATGCTCGCGACGCGCGTGCCACGGCGCGCACGGTGTGGATGGGCTGCGGGCAGACCATCGTCAGCGCCGGCGTCACTGGCCTGGTCCGCGTCGGCCCCTTTTTCCTGAGTACCCGCGACGATGGCGCCAACGCCTGCACTGGCGGCGGCCGAGACACTTTGCGCCGCCGATTGGGCAGCACCAGCAATTGAAGGCAGTGCGTTGTCGCTGATCGACGAGCAGCCTGCGAGGATCACCAACGGAGCAAGCGATCCCGCGACGAGGCAGGCCAAGCGTTGTGGTAGACAGCGGATGTGCGAGCGATCGTGTTGTTGCACCATGCTTGCCGCCTCCTGGCGGTGTCGGGCCTTCCGGTTGCTCCGGCTTATGGCGTTTCGCGCTGAACGGATGACGCCAAACGCCGCAACAGCGAGCCTAGCACGACAGTTCGCGCCGCCGGAACGCCCAGGGGTGCGAAGCTGGGGAGATCGCGTGCACAGGTGTGGCGAGGCCGTCCGCTGCGGCGGACGCGAGCCCGCCGCCCATTCAAGCCGTTACCCGTTCGGGGCCTGCCACCTTCAGCCCATCAGCGCGCCAGCCAGCAAGCTGATCAGCGTGGAAGCGTCGTCGCTCCCATCAGCGCCTTGTCGATCGCGTGGGCGGCTTGGCGGCCTTCCCTGATTGCCCACACCACAAGCGACTGGCCGCGGCGCATGTCGCCGGCCACAAACACCTTCGGCAGCGATGTTGCGTAATGTGTCTCATCGGCGGCCACGGTGTTACGGCCTGTCAGCTCCACACCAAGCTCATTGACCATGCCGTCAAGGATCGGGTGCACGAAGCCCATGGCCAGCAGGACCAGATCGGCTTCGATCTCGAATTCGCTGCCCGCCACTTCCTTCATCTTGTGGTCGCAACGCGCAGCGATAAGGCGCTGAACGCGGCCGTTCTCGCCCTCGAAACGCTTGGTGATCACAGAGAAATCACGCTCAGCCCCTTCGGCCTGGGACGTCGAGGTGCGGAACTTGAGCGGCCAGTGCGGCCAAGTGAGGTCCTTGTTCTCACGCTCCGGCGGTGCCGGCATGATCTCCAGCTGCGTGACGCTCAGCGCCCCCTGGCGGAATGACGTGCCGATGCAGTCGCTGCCCGTATCGCCACCGCCGATGACCACGACTTTGCGCCCCTCCGCCGTCTCGAGTGTGCCATGACGCGGATCCGCCTGTTCCCCCGCCACGCGTCGGTTCTGCTGCGGCAGGAAATTCATGGCGAAATGGACGCCGTCGAGATCGCGGCCCGGCACGTTGAGATCGCGGGGATGTTCCGACCCGCCCGCCAAGAGCACCGCATCGCAGGTTTCCACCAGCTTGGCGGCTGAAACATCTTCGCCGACCGTCGTATTGCAGTGGAAGGTCACGCCCTCGTCTTCCATTTGCGCCACCCGGCGCTCGACGATGCGCTTTTCCATTTTGAAATCCGGAATGCCATACCGGAGCAGTCCACCTGGAAAGGCATTGCGCTCGTAGACGTGAACGTCATGGCCGACGCGTGCCAATTGCTGGGCGGCCGCAAGGCCGGCGGGGCCTGAGCCGACAATTGCAACCCGCTTGCCAGTGCGCGACTTTGGCGGTTGAGGCCTGATCCAACCCTCTTGAAAGCCACGGTCCGCAATGGCGCATTCGATCGATTTGATCGTCACGGGATTGTCGTCAATGTTCAGCGTACAGGCGGCTTCACACGGTGCCGGGCAAATACGGCCGGTCATTTCCGGAAAATTATTCGTGGAGTGCAGATTGCGGCACGCCTCTTCCCAATCGTCATGGTAGACGAGGTCGTTCCAGTCCGGGATCTGATTATTCACCGGGCAACCGCTGTGGCAATACGGAATGCCACAATCCATGCAGCGCGACGCCTGGCGCTGTGTTTCGCTGCGCGACAACGGAACAACGAATTCCTGGAAGTGCTTGAGGCGATCATCGACGGGCGCGTAGTCCCGATCCTGGCGCTCGACCTCTAAAAAACCAGTCGGCTTACCCATAGCATCCTCTCAAACGGCTGGCTGGCATGCCCGGCCCTGCTGACATGGCATACCTGCATATGTGGTCGCGGTCCCCGCGTCTTGCCGTGCAATCGCCGGCCTGTCCGGTGCTACATCCTCTTGGATGCAGACCCGTAGTGTTCCGGTTCTAACATTTGCTTCCCCCTGGCATCACGCACTCGAGCAGATGTCAGAACCATCCGGGACACGAGCAACTCATTGTTTTTCGTGTCGCTTTTGCATCAGTCGTTTGGGTTCGAGATT
>CAZGNQ010000294.1:0-4820 GCA_964527285.1 uncultured Hyphomicrobiales bacterium
CCGCGGTCCTGCGCCAAGAAGATGATCGGGCTGTGCACGGTGATATCCTTGCCAGTGCGGACCTGACGTAGCTTCATCCCGCGCTTGAACTCGCCGGAGCAGATGCGCATGAACGCGATCCGGTCGCGGTGGTTCTTGTCCATGTTCGCCTGCACCTTGAAGACGAACCCCGTGACATGTTCCTCACCCGGCTCCACGGTGCGGGCATTGGCCGGGCTCGGGCGCGGCTCCGGGGCCTCCTTGGCGATGACGTCCAGCAACGGCCCAATGCCATAATCCCGCAGAGCGGAGCCGAAGATGACGGGCGTCTGGTTGCCTTCCCTGTAGGCCTCACGATCAAAAGCGCCGTAACCCTCGCAGGCCAGCTCGATGCTTTCGCGCGCGCCCTCAAGCACCGCTTCGTCCACGAGTGCGTCCAGTTGCGGATCCGCGATGCCATCGCAGTCCACCACTGTGTCTGGCGGGGCGGCACTCGTCGCGCCGGTGGTCGTAACGAATTTTTTCTCTGCGATATCGTACACGCCGGAGAACAACCCACCCATGCCGAGCGGCCAGACGCGGGGCGCAATGTCCAACTGCAACTCGTCCTGGATCTGGTCCAGCAACTCGAACGCATCGCGTCCTTCGCGGTCCACCTTGTTGATGAACGTCACGATGGGGATGTCGCGCAGGCGGCAAACTTCGAAGAGCTTGCGCGTCTGGCTTTCTATCCCTTTTGCGGCATCGATCACCATGATGGCGCTGTCAACGGCGGTCAGTGTGCGGTAGGTGTCCTCGGAGAAGTCCTCGTGGCCCGGCGTGTCGAGGAGGTTAAACAGGATGCCGTCGCGCTCGAACGTCATGACCGAGGACGTGACGGAGATGCCGCGCTCCTGCTCGATCTTCATCCAGTCCGAGCGCGCGCGCCGGTTCTCGCCCCTGGCCTTCACCTGACCGGCGAGGTGGATCGCGCCGCCCGCCACAAGCAGGCGCTCCGTCAGCGTTGTTTTGCCGGCGTCCGGGTGGGAGATAATGGCGAACGTGCGCCGGTGTTCGTAGGGCGTGGACATGTGGCTCTTTGGGTGATTTCCGCAATGAGGGTGAGGGTGAGGGTGACTGCCGGTTCAAGTGGTGCCGGTTCAAGCGGTGCCGGTGCAGTGGTTGGCTCACGGCGCGGTGACCAGGCTGATACCCTGCGACCAAAGGCACTGCGGCGTGGCATCCTGATCGGCAACGTTTCACGTCACCCATTCATGCTCCAGCCATTGCATCACCTGTTGGATGTGGTCGCGCGCGGCACCGGCTGGGCTGGCAAGCGCGAAGTAACCCGCATCCACCTCGACATCAACGTTGCACCACTTGTGCAGTGCGCCGCTCGCCCGCAGACCAGCTGTCAACTCGTTCGGCAGCAGCGCAAGCCCATG
Organism: uncultured Hyphomicrobiales bacterium; assembly: GCA_964527285.1. Taxonomy (GTDB): domain Bacteria; phylum Pseudomonadota; class Alphaproteobacteria; order Rhizobiales; family CAZGNQ01; genus CAZGNQ01. Next base: position 1,404 of record CAZGNQ010000294.1, read on the forward strand.
TCCCGCCAGGAGCGTCGAGAGCACGTGGTGGGCATCGCCGGCGGGCTGAAAGGTGACGCCGGCGGGCACGCCAAGCCCGGCCGCGGCAAATGCCTCAGGCCAGAAATTGTGGATCGTCTCGTGCAGCAGGATACCTGAGGCGATCGCGCCGATGCCCGCATGCGTCCCTGCGCATCCGGCGGCCGCACTGGTGGCCTGCGCAGTCTCACCGCTTTCGCTCATCTCCCGGCGGCTGCCGCCAAGACGGCCTGCGCTATTGGCATGCGTTCTGGCGTAAGTTGGTGTTGAAACCGCTGACCAACCGCGCTGGCCAATGCGCGCACCGGTGGCGTGGGCGTGCAGGAAGCGGATCGAAATGTCGGCGGCCCCATGGTCTGGCGCCGCGTCGAACGCGGCAAACCTCAGGTCCACGTCAGTGGCAGCCCCGTTGGGGTCGCGCTGTGCGAGTGCTGGTACAAGCCGGACGGAGGCAAAACCGGGTGGTGCGCTGATGACCACGCGGGCGCGTCTGGCATGGCGGCGGACGTCCTCGGCCACCTTACTGATCGTGTTGAAGGGCGCCGTCATGCCCTCAATAAGGGCGCGACCGGCCGGTGTCGGCGTGATGGCGCGGGTGGTCCGTTCCAGCACCGGTTGGCCGAGCCATGCTTCCAGTTGGCGCAGCTGATGGCTAACGGCCGAGACCGTGACGCCCAGGTGGCGGGCCGCTGCACCGTGCGATCCCTTCGTGCCGATCACGACCAGAGTGTGGAGTGCCTTGAAGGGCAGGGCTGGCGTGGGCGGCGCTGCATGCGCGGGGCGTTCTGCCTGAGCGCGCGTGCGTGCGGGCGCGCCAGGGGGCAGTTTGTGAAGAGGGGGCGGCCTGTGAGGCGGGGGCGTGGACTGGTGTGACACGGCGGGTGTGTGTGGTGGGCGCTGATGGCGGATAACTGCGCGTTGAAGTTTACTCAACAAAGGAATGCAGTTCTTTCAAGGAAAAGGCTGCTCACGCGCAAGTTATCACGCAGCTGCCTTGAACATTTTGCTGGTGGCTCGGGTGGAGCGGTAGAGCCTATGGTGACCAACGGAGGCCACCATGACGTCCCTTCACCGCCAACGCGCCCACATCTCCCGCCGTGCCGGGGGGACTGCGCTGCCGGCTGTCTGCGTGGCGTTGACCTGGGCGGCCGGTCAAGGGTGGGCCAGCGGTCGGTCCAGCCCTCGTTCCAGCGAGCCGGCACCTGACGGCGCCGTTGAGCGTGCCGACGACCAGCTGTTCGCCGACACCTGTCGTCAACTTGTAGACGAACTGCCGTGCGACCGTTGTTTCATTTATATGCGCGACCCTGAAACCCGGCTGGGATCAGTCGCCTACGCCCACGTCCGCGACCCGCGCTGGCCGACACTGCTCTATGATCGTTGGGTGGTCGAAAGCCCAGACTATGAACGCATCGACCCACTGTTCGTCGCCGCCTTGCGTGATCCCGCCCCGATCTACGTCGACGACCTCAACACAGCCCCGCCCGGACTGCTCAACCACGCCCATGAGCGTAGTTACTTCGGCCATCGCGCCTTTGTTCACGCGCCAATCACGTGGCGTGGGCGGCTCTACGGGATCCTTGAGCCGTGCGTGTTTGAAACGGCGCGGGTGTGGAGCGCGCGCGATCGGGCACTGGTTGAGGCGGCTGTGGCGGAGATCGCCGAGCCGACGGCCCGTCACGTGGCGCGCGCAGTGCGCCGCGTAGCCTCTGGGGCGAACTGAGCGCGCAAGGACGGCCGCCATGACTGACCGCCACCACGCATCACACACGCATCGGCCGACCCGCCGGTGGCTCGTTCTCGCGCTCGCCTCTGCGCCTGGCGCGCTGGCGCTGGGGCTGGCGTCAAGGCACGGCGTCAACGCCTCAGAACCCATCGCTGCGCAAATCCGCCAGATCGTCCAGGCTGAGACATCCCCCGACGCAAAGCTCACCCGGCTGATGCCCGCAATAACGGGGGCCATGGGCACCGACAGGTGCTTCATCTACATGCGCGACCCCGTCCGGCGGATGACGGCGTACACCCACGGCCATACGGCCCTAAGGGGCTGGCGTCAGTACGGCGGCGGGCGATGGAGCCGCGAGCCGGACCCGCGGACGCTGGCCGAGCCGATGCTTAAAAAGGCATTTAGCGACCCGACGGCGCTGTTCATCGAGGACATCGAAACCGCGCCGCCTGGCGTCTTGAACGCGGCCATGGAACGGGCCGTTTTCGGTCACAGGGCGCTCGTCCACGCGCCGATCTGGCACGCAGGCACCTTCTACGGCATCCTTGAAACCGCCGTGCGGGATCGTCCGCGGCGCTGGTCACCGGCTGATCGCGCCCTGATCATATGGCTGCAGCCGCGCGTCGCATCGCTGGCCGCCGAATACCTCCATCACCAAAATTAAAGGCAACTCTGGAGACCATCACATGCGCTTCAAAAACACCGCTAGCACGCAGCTGCTATCGATGCTGGCACTCACCGTTTTATTTTCTCTCGCTCTTTGCCTTGCTCACGACGCCAGAGCCGTTGAGCGGGGCAGCAGCAGCGGTGCACCGGTAACGTTCCACTTCTACGGCGCTGACAACTGCCCACCCTGCCAGCGCTTCAAGCGAGACGGACTGCCCGTCGTCGAGGCGTCGGCGCGTAGGCTCGGCTTCAAGGTGAAGGTCAACTTCATCGGCCGCACGCGCGACATCGGCAAAGTCGGTATCTACGGTCCGTCGGACGATTTATTGCGGCGCGCCGGCCAGCGCATGGAGCGGGTTTATCCTCCCGTCTTTTTCGTCACGCGAGGTGATCGGATTGTCTCGGTCCATGATGCGAATTGGCGCGAGGCACTGCGCGCTGTTGAGACGGCCGCCCGTCAGGCGTCGTGAACGCCGGACCGGCTGCGCGATACTGATGGAGCTTATGTCCGGTGATCCTGGCAGACACTTCCATTGCTCCGAACGTCAGCGAGCTCTTGGGACGTGTCCGTCATGTCGTTCTCGGCTTCCAACACCCCGGCGAGATACTGAACTTCTCCCCTAGAAACTCGCTGATTGCATGCACTCCGGCGGTGTTGAACCAGAGCCGCCACGTCTGGTTTTGTGTTGGGGCCGTGGCAGCGAAAGCGGCGCAGGTGAGAATTGGAGAGCCTGCCCTCCTTCTCCGGGTGCATTCCCCGATCCGTACAGCCCCCGGATCCCCGCGCTGTAGCACACGCGCAGATGACTGTCGGGCTAAGTGTTCGCGCGAGATCACTCAAAAAGACTTGCGCCGGAGCCGTTTTTACGTGAGGGCTTCGTTCCAACCCTGTTCTTCAAGAATGCCCGTCTATCCAGTTCCGAATTCCCGTTGCCGCGCTCTCCCCTGCCTGCCCCATCGTGCAACCGGATTCAAAGCCCGGAACCCGCATCAGCTCGCAAGCCGGT
>CAZGNQ010000295.1:0-4807 GCA_964527285.1 uncultured Hyphomicrobiales bacterium
GCCAATGAAGTATCGCGCCGACATCGACGGTTTGCGGGCTGTAGCCGTTTTGCCAGTTGTGTTTTACCATGCAGGCGTGCCGGGGCCGAGCGGTGGCTTCATTGGCGTGGACGTGTTTTTCGTCATCTCGGGGTATCTCATCACGTCAATCGTCGCGCGCGAGATCACGGCCGGGACGTTTTCATTGACGGATTTCTATGAGCGGCGTGCCAGGAGGATCCTGCCAGCGCTGTTCGCCGTCACGCTTGTGACCATGGTCGTTGGCTGGTTTTTGCTGTTGCCAAGCGAGTTCGATAGTCTCGGCGCGTCCGTGTTTGCGACCGTATTGTTTTTGTCGAACATGTATTTTGTATCGACGTTGGATTACTTTTCACCTGCCGCCGAATTTGTACCACTGTTGCACACGTGGTCGTTGGCCGTCGAAGAGCAGTTCTATCTGTTTTTCCCGCCGCTGCTCATGGCGCTTTTTGCGTGGCGTGCCGGCAGGATCGTACTGCCCGCAATCCTTGTTTTGTCGGCAGCGTCTCTGCTCGCAGCGGTTTTCTATCTCCCGATCGAACCGGCGTGGGTTTTCTACATCATTGTCTTCCGCGCCTGGGAGTTGGGTGTTGGCGCGGCGCTGGCCGTGGCGGCAATCACGATCAGCCATCGCCGCTGGGCCAATGAACTTCTCGGCATCGCCGGGCTTGGCGCCATCCTTGGCCCCGTGTTCTTCTACACATCAGATACCGTCTTTCCCGGTCTGGCCGCCGTGCCGCCGGTGGCAGGGGCGGCCATTCTGATCGCCATCGGAGCCGCGCCACATCAAAGCGTCGTCACGAAGCTCCTGTCACAACCGATCCTCGTTTGGTTCGGCTTGATCTCGTACTCGCTGTATCTCTGGCATTGGCCAGTGCTGGCGTTTCTCCGGATCGAGAATGCCACCACAGAGCTGCCGATATGGTTGGGGCTGACAGCAGCCGGTGCCTCTGTCGTGCTGGCGGCATTTTCGCTCCATTATATTGAGCGCCCATTCCGCAATAGAGAGTTGCCGCTCGGCCGCACAGCGGTTCTCGCAGGTGCAGGCGCTAGCATGGCGGTGTTTGGTGTGGCTGGGCTCGTGATCTTTTTCACAGGCGGCGTGCCTGGCCGCATGCCGGATATTGTGTTGGCGCGGGCCGCCGTGGCCCAGGATCAGAATCCGCGGCATGCGGCGTGCTTTAACAAACGACCTGAAGATGGGCTTTGCGTCCTTGGGCAAGGGCACAGGGACGACGGCCAAATGGATTTCCTCTTATGGGGGGACAGCCACGCAAATGCCTTGGCTCCAGGCGTCGACAGCGCTGCAAAGGCCGCCGGCCGTGCTGGCCTTTTTGCGGCGTCCGCCGGCTGCCTTCCCGTTGTGGAGTTTGAGCGTGTTCCTGAAAACCGAAGATGCACGCGCCTCAACGCTGCCGTCCGGGACATGCTCAGCCAACGCAGCGATTTATCGACGGTCATTCTTTCCGCGCGCTGGGCGCTCTCCGTGGAAAGTGTACGGTATCCCATCGAAGGTCGCCGAAGCCCCGTTCAACTGGCTTGGGCGGGGCCAACGGACAAAGCGCCACCGGCTTCCGACAATGCCAGCATTTTCGAGGCGGGTCTGCGGGAAACCGTCATTTCACTCGTCGCCGGCGGGCGGCGTGTGGTGATCCTTGGGCCGGTACCGGAAATGGATCGCCATGTGCCTTACGCGTCGGCCCGTGCGGCGCTTCAGGGCAACGGCGCGCCGTTGAGCATTCCCATCCGCATGCACCATGAGCGGGTGAAACGTACCGAGGCCATTTTGCGCAGGATCGCAAAGACAAGCCCCGATGTCTCATACGTCTCTATGACGGAGCGCTTTTGCGACAAAGATCGATGTTTTGCGACGGATCAACAGGGCGTTTCGTATTACATTGATGATGACCATCTGAGCCGAACAGCGGCCATATCACTCCTGACGCCTGTCATAGGTCCAATTCTTCAAAACTGACGGGCGAGAAACGCATCGCCCGCTTGGGCGCTCGTGTTCCGTTTCTGATGTTTGCCTGTCCGCGGCATCACGCGATTGAGCAAATATCATGCCCATCGGGAACACGAGCTGCTTACTTTTTCTCGTGTCGCTTCTGCATCTGACGTTTGGTTGCGCGCTTGGCGGCGGATGGGGACCAAACGTCAGATGCAAAAAGCATCACCGGGCGCAACCGGGCGCAGTGTGCCTTTTGTTAAGGGACCGCCCAGTTTACGTTGATTCGCCGGACAGCCTCAGCGTCTTTGGGCTGGCGTTTATCGTTTGCTTCAAGCGTCACCACCCGAAGCAACAGGGTTTCAGACAGGTGCCTCGCCGGCGTCGAAGCTCGGCACCGGATCGGACGATGCGTCCTTGGCTTCAAGCCGCGACTGCCAGATCTCCTCAGCCGTGCTGATGTGGCTGGAGATGTTCTTTTCCCAACGCCCGACAACGTTGGTGTTGATGTTCAAGAACAGCCGACCGTCGACGATCCGCCACAGGTGCGGGTTGGCCGGCACCTTGCCGCCAACGGCAACGCCATAGGCGCAGTGGCCGTCATAGGCGGGCACATATTTCTCCGGCGCGGCGAGGAAGCGGTCCCGGTTCTCCTGGGAAGAAAAGGCCCAGCGCGCGCCATTGTGCTCCGCGGTGAAAGCGGCTTTGCCCGGCACAGCACGCGGTTGGGGCTGACCGACGGGTGCCTGATCGAGGTCGAAGTAGGCGACGACGTCATACCCGGAGGCGGCATATCCGGTGTTGTCAACGTATTGTTCGCCGGCCAGCGCGAGCGTTGGGGTGAACAGCACTGCCGCGCAGAGCACGGCGGCGGACGCAAAAAGCGAGCGGTGGGTTGAACGACGGGGCATGGCGCACTCCTGGGCGATTGGACCGTAGGGCACATGGCCTGCCGGGGCGCGCCGACCAAATCACAAGTGCTCAAGCCGCGCGTGACCGCGCCTGACGCGATCTGTGTCGCATCGGCCGTGGCACCGGGTGGCTGGCGCCGCAATCAGCGTCGCGGCCCCAACGTCGTCGCCAAACGCGTCGTCGCCGGCCCAGCGTTCCCGCAAACCCAGCGCGTCACCGTCAAATGCGCGCGGCCGCAAGATCGTGAACGAATACCCGGACCCCTTAGAGCCTCACGATGCCGTCTCCTTCTCAGATCCATGCCCGGCATAGGCATCGGCAATGTCACGCAGATGGCGGGCGGCATCGCGCGCCTCGTCTGGGCCGTACAACTCGGCCAGCGCCATGACCCGCTGCGCCACACCGCGATAGAGCGGGGCAAGCGCCGCGAACATCGCCTCGGTCGGCACCACGTGCACGCCGCGCCTGTCTTCGGGGTCGGGCGCGCGGGCCACGAGACCGCGACGCTCCAGCCGGTCGATCAAACTGGTGACAGCGCCGGTGGTCAGGCCGAGCCCCTCGGCGAGGTCGCGCGGCTTGAGGGGTCCGCGTTCCAGCGCGTTGAGCGCGCGCAGGTCATTTCTTGTGATCCCAACCCTTTCGCAGGCGATGGCGTCGAGCCGGTCGATCGCATCGTAAAGCGCGCGACACGCCTGGATCATTGCGGTGGCAGGGTCGTCCGGCACTTGTTCGGACATGCGCAGGCCCCCTGGAAAAATACCATTCGGTCTCTTGACAATCAAGCTTTATGAGCAAGATATACGATCATCAAGCAAAGCGACGAACGTGGAGCACCATGTGGAAACCCTTTTCGTCATCGCAGGGGCTCTTGTGGTCGCTATCGTCCTGCTGATCGCCCTGCTTTCTGCCCTTGCGCCCGTTCGCCTCGCTTACAATGAAACAGTGGTGGTCGCCGCTCCCGTCAAGGACGTCTATGACGACATCCGCCTACAGGAGCGGCTGATGCGCTGGTCAGCCTGGCCGCGCGAAACGAAATCGACCTGCGCCGTCGACACCGGCGCTGCGGTGGAGGGCGAGGACGGCACCGTCGGTGCGCGCACCGTCTTTTTCTCCAAGGGCAAACGCATCGGCCATCAGGAGATCGTCGCGCTGGAGGAGAATCAGACCGTCGCGATGGTCCTCGAAGGCCCTGGGCCACCGCACCGGCCGCGCCTCACCTTCCGGCTGTCGCCCGCGGGGGAAGGGCAGACCCGCGTCGTGCTCGATTTCGTCAACGCGTTCCCCCGCCCCTTCAACGCCATCTGGCACTTCGCCGGGCTCAGCCGCTGGACCCGCAGGATGCACCGCCTCGACCTGGAGGGTCTGAAGGCGTTCAGCGAACCACCGCACCGGGACGCCGACGGGCGGGTCGTCGGTCGGCCACCCAGCTTGCCGAACCCCTACGCGCAGGCGATGCTTGATGCTGCGTAAACACGGGCGCGCCGAGCCCTAAAGAAGCTGGCCAGCGTCTATGTTCCCTCCACAAAGCCCTATCGCGGGCTGCCGGACATCAGCGATCCGTTGCACGATCGCGCGGCGCTCGTGACCAAGTGCTGGCACCTTTACCGGTTTGTGCGATCGCCCTTGGCAGCGTGAACGCTGGGTCGGTCACAAGCCTAGCGTGACAGACGTCGATGACGGCATCTGGCTCGTCAGCTTCATGCACTACGACCTGGGATACATCGACCTGGAACAGAAAACCTTGCAAACACGCGACAACCCGTTCGGCCCGAGGTTGTTACCCATGTCTTGAGTACGATCTGTTACCGATGTCTCCGGGCTGGACAACGAGATTGTTGGCGGAGGGGGTGTCCGCCGGCGTATTGGTCGCATGGGGTCGTATTAGTTCGCATGTGTCCGGATAACTGCTTCCGTATCAGTATATTGGCC
>CAZGNQ010000296.1:0-4802 GCA_964527285.1 uncultured Hyphomicrobiales bacterium
ACTCCCCCGAAGGGGCGTTCGACTTGCATGTGTTAAGCCTGCCGCCAGCGTTCGTTCTGAGCCAGGATCAAACTCTCAAGTTTGATATCCTTGCTGGCAAGTTGACGCGAATCGCGCCAACATAGCTGTGTAACGGGTTCCTCACACGTCGATCACACTGTGATCGGGTGTTTGGAAGAAACACAGTTGCCGAAATCAAGTGTAGCTTTCGCTACCGCCAGGATCCGGCCGCCTGCGTTTCTCTTTCTTCATCAACTTTTCAAAGAGCTGCCAAAACGCTTCCGTCTGCAGAAGAACTGCGCCAACATCAAGTTGTCTGGAAGAGCGCTGCGGCTGTGTTTCCCGCCGGCGAGGCATGTAGATAATCTCGGAATGCCTCTTGCGTCAACGCCTTTCTTCGAGATTCTCGAAAAAAATTGCAACCGGCTGAAACTGCGTGCAAATTTGGCGCGCTCGCGAGGTATTCGCAACCCCTGCGGCCTGCTTTGGCTGCTGCAGCCGCCCGCTGGTCCTGGCGCCGACCAGCCGCTGGTGCACGCCATGCCCGAGCGTTCCGGGCTGCATCGACGCCCTTTCAAGACACGACGCATCAACTCAGTGCATCAGACCGCCCAGACGCTGGTTACGGCAACTGGTCGGGGGACGCCCCCTCTCAATTAAGAGCAGGCTTCGTCATCGTTATGGGCATGCGCCCGGCGATACCTGTGGCGTCTGGGCGATGCTCTTGCTTCTGGTCGCAAACATCGGGCCTCGCGCGTCAGACGGCTGCCGCAATTCACACAGACACAAACACCCGGCACCCAGAGCAGGCCACGACGAGGGATCGGCGATCGCAGACGCGGATGCTGCGCTGTCGCGGTGTGCTGGCCCGGACGCCCGTTGCCAGACACGCTCCAGTGTCGAGCAAGGGTGAGCCATGCTGGATTGGGGCCGGAAAACCTGCCAGTGGCTTGGAACTCGGCGCCACCGCGCGGTACATTGCCAAGGTCCCTGCCGAGCCTCGCGTTTCAGTCGCAGCGAGCGCCACGCAGGGAACTGGTGTTCCGGTTCTGACATTTGCTTTGCCTCGGCGTCACGCGCGGGCGCAAATGGCAGATGCGCCAAACGAGACGAAGCCGTGCCGAGCCCCAGGCTCGGACTTATAAGAGGCAGGACCCGTGCCGCGTCCCTGCGCTGAGCCTGAATATACGCCATGAAACGTCGAGGCACCGTCATATGACGAAACGTCAAAACGCCGTCGTGCCAGCCGCCAGCCGTGCCGTCGCAAAACGATCTGTCACGCCCGTGCAACTGGGCCGCCTGGATCTGCAGGGCCGCAGCGTCTACGAAAGCGACCATAGTGCAGAGACGGCCACGGCGCGCCTTCGCTGGTTGGTCAGCACTTGTGTAACGGGCGCCGTGGGCCTCGCCGCCATCGGCTTCGTGCTGGTGAGCGCAACGGACGAGCGCCAGCAGGACGAAATGCTGACATCCCTGCGCCAGCTGCAGGAAGAGCCGATGATGGGCGGCGAACCCGACCCTGCAAAGCAGCGCGCGCGCAAACTCCGCCAAGCCAAACGCAAGACAGATCAGCTTGAGACGACCACCCGCGGCGTGTCCACGCTGCACGTTATACATGAGACAGAGCGCGCCCGGCGCTACGGTCGCGAGTACATCACCATCAAGCCGTTCGGGCTTGTTGAAGCGCGCCTTGCCACCCGGCTCGCCCCGACAATGGACGACATCCCTAAATTCGATGCTTTTAAACTGGTCGCGCGGGCAGCGCCCTCCAACCCGCAAACGCCGGCGTCCGGCGCAGCGGGGCCAGCCAATGTGTCCGTGAATTTCGTCCAGCTCGTCGGTGGCATCGTGCCGGCGGAAGATGGGCAGCAGCTCTCGCTGGACGATGTGGTCAAGCTGGTTGCCAAGACCAGCAACGCGCAGACGGACGGTGGGTTCAGCGATGCGGGCTATATCGACCCGTCGCAGGTGGGTGCAGCAGCCGAAGGTGCGGCTGAACTGAGACGCGGCCTCAAGGCCGCACAAGCCGGGCAGGAGGCTTCAGGGCAAGCCGGGGCAAAACAGAGCGCAAAGCCTGGTCGGCCGGCGCCGCCACCCAACACGACTGACATCGCTAAAAACGTGCTCGAGCCAGAGGCTGAGGAATCCGAGGGCATCGATCAACGCATCATCCGGGTCGCGTCTGGTGAGACGCTTTACGGCATTCTGGTCCGCGAAGGGATCGAGCCGTCGGTGATCACCCGCGTGATCACGGCAGCACGAGACGTGGCGCCAACCCTGTCGCTTGCGCCTGGCGATGACATCCACGTTGCGCTCACCGCATCCCCGGTGATTGCTGGTGCGTCATCGCTCGTAAAATTCGCCATCTTTTCCGCCGGCCAGGTCCATCGCGTGACCGTGCTGGTCGATGAGGAGGGCAACTATACGGCCCACCCGGAGCCGCGTGGCGTGCTTCTGCCGCAAGCGCTTGCGGCGGCTGCCCGACCGGCCCGCCAGAGCACGCAACGCGCGACCCTTTATCAGAGTATCTTCCAGGCGGCGCGGCTGCAAAACCTGCCTGCGCCGATGGTCACGCGCATCCTGCGCATCCACATCTTCGATACGGACTTCAAGCGTCGGGTCGGTCCGGGTGATGGCGTCAACATCTTCTTCGATATGCAAGAAGATGAAAACGGCCGCGAGGATGGGCCGGGCGAGTTGCTTTACACGTCGCTGATCGTGGGTGGCGAAAAACGTGGCTTCTACCGGTTCCGCCTGCCCGACGGCACGGTCGATTACTACGATCAGGACGGCCGCAGTGCGAAGAAGTTCCTGATGAAAAAACCGCTGCGCGACCCGCGCGTCGTCTTCACGTCGGGTTACGGCTACCGCATGCACCCCATCCTGAAGGTGCGACGACTGCACACGGGTGTGGACTTTGCCGGCCCCGTCGGTGTGCGCATCCTGGCGGCAGGCGACGGCGTGGTCACCAAAGCAGGGTGGCGCGGCGCTTACGGCAATTCCGTCATCATCCGCCACGCCAACGGCTATGAGACCACCTACTCCCACTTGTCCCGCATCGCGCGCGGTATTGCCGATGGCGCACGGGTCACGCAGGGCCAGGTGATTGGGCGGATGGGCAGCACCGGGCGGTCAACAGGCTCGCACCTCCACTTTGAGGTGAAGCTCAACGGCCGCTTTCTCAACCCCTCAACAATACCGGTGCCGCGCGGGCGTGTGCTCAAGAATGGGGTGCTGGAGGCCTTCCGCCGCGAGCGCGACCGCATTGATGAACTGATGCGTCGCACGCCCGTGCGCACGCGCATCGCCCAGGCGTCGGTCGACAGGTCGTAAGCCGGGTGTGATTGCCCCAAGCACCAGACGGGCGCCAGTTAGTCACCAGACAGGCATTGGGGCACACGCCAACCCTGCCGACCATCTTGCCGCCGTTCAGCGCCTTGCGTCGCGGGCGATCGATCCGTGACTTGCCGTTCTCTGGCTGATCGGCCACTGGGAGCTTAACGGGGCACTCTTCCGGTGGCGCGCCTTCTGGGAGAGCCAGGCGGACACGTGCCTGCACGGCATGGCCCTTTGCTCAGCGGTGCCAAGCGATCAGGAGACGTGCATGCTGCCCGAACTCACCGTGCTGAACCGCATCCAGATCTTTTTCGCTCAAGTCACGACGCCGATCTACGTGCTGCGCGCTCCGCTCATCGCGAGCTTGCTCGGCGCCTGCCTGCTGTGCCTGCCGGATCAGGTGCGCGAGATCTACCGCTCCCTGGCGCTCAGCCTGGACGACAACGCTGTCGCGCCCCTCATCGCGTACATCAGCGCGATCGTCGTCGCGACCGCCATCTGGCACGTGGCGCGCACGCTGACGCTTCAATGGCAACATGGTGCGCTGCTCAACAAGGACATCCACGCCCGCATCCTGCGCTGGCTGCCGCGGCTCCTGGGGGCGCTGCCGCTGCTGGCGGCGGCCTACGGCACTTACATTGCGGCCCAGGCGATCCCGGACATCACCGCGCTGCCAAGCAAGCTCGACACCTGGGTGCCCGGACTGCTGGCTGACGTGCGCCAGGCACGCATCGAGGTGGAGCAGGCCCGCAATGCACTGCACGTGGCGTCTATCGGGCTTGTTTTTACTGCAGCTCTGTTTCTCGCATTGACGACGGCGCGCTCGCGCAATCGACGCCAAGTCCATGAAAAGCCGAATGCCATGCTGTTCAGCGCCTTTGCCTGGCGCACGGCTGTCTTCATCGCAGCGTTTCTCGCTGTCGGTATGGTCGGCTTCTATTTCATCAATCCGCAGTCGCTGTCGTCCATTGCGCAACTCGTCGGCGCACTAGCGGTGTTCAACTTGTTCCTGATCTGCGTGACTTACGTGTTTGCGCTTCTCACGAACATCTACAACGCCACGAACGTTCCTGTGGCCTCGCTCCTTGTCATCTTGGCGCTCGTCTCAACGGGCTTTGACTGGAACGACAATCACGCGATCCGCCAGCTTGCGGTCGACACGGCGGCCCCGGTGGACGGACAACCGGAGCCGCCATCGCTGGTGGGGGAAGACGATGCGGCGCCCGGGGGGACCGGGAACGGGGATGCGCCTCCGGTTCGATTGGCAGGGCGGACAGGCCAATCGACCGGCCCATCGGCTGGCGAATCGGAAGGCCAAGCCGATGCCGAGCGCGCACTCGCCGCCGTGCGTGCACGCGCCGCGCGCGAACAGGCCGAGGGTGGTGCCGCCACGGGCGCCAGAACGCGCAGTGTCATTGGGCCGATGGCGCTCATCGAGGAGGAGGAAGGCGCGCAAATCCTTGAGG
>CAZGNQ010000297.1:0-4771 GCA_964527285.1 uncultured Hyphomicrobiales bacterium
CCTTTTGTCCAAGCGCCAGCGGTTCTGCGGACCCGCGTTGCGCCAGGCAGAATAGTCAACAAAGGTAAGCGATGGACGCTGATACGCCCCGGGAGACGGCGCGCCCACTGGTCAGCATCGCCATGGGCTCGCAATCGGACTGGCCCACCATGCGGTGCGCCAGCGCTGTTTTGCAGGAGCTGGATGTGGTGCACGAGTGCCGCATCGTTTCTGCGCACCGCACGCCAGAACGCCTTTACGATTACGCCCGCGGCGCTGGCGACCGCGGCATCCAGGTCATCATTGCAGGCGCCGGCGGTGCCGCGCATCTGCCCGGCATGATTGCGGCCATGACCCTGCTCCCGGTTTTCGGTGTGCCGGTCAAATCGGCGGCGCTCAACGGCAAGGACAGCCTGCTGTCCATCGTGCAGATGCCTGCCGGCGTGCCTGTCGGTACGCTTGCGATCGGCGAGGCCGGCGCGCGGAACGCCGCGTTGCTGGCCGCGCAGGTGCTCGCACTGGCCGATGCGCCGTTGACGCAGCGTCTTCAGGCGTGGCGACGCGCGCGCACCGAGGCTGTCGCAGAACACCCGCACGATTGAGCGGTTTTTGACGCCTTTCGTTGGTTGCCCGTCTCAAGCGGGGGGCTCGCAACCCAACATCCGTAGTCCAAGCTGACCGATGAAGACCGCCCGCCCCCGCCCTAGTTTTGACCGGACGCAGGACCGCGCCATCGCCATGCCTTCGCACAGCCCCGAACAGCCCAATGCGCCGCTCGCACCTGGCGCCACAATCGGCATACTGGGCGGCGGGCAGCTTGGGCGCATGCTGGCGATGTCGGCGGCCCGTCTCGGCTTTCGCGTCGCTGTTTATGCCGACGGCGCCGATCAGCCGGCATCACAGGTCTGCGCAACCACGACCGTTGCCGCATTCGATGACGCCGAAGCACTTGAGCGCTTTGCAGCCCAGTGTGCGGTCGTCACCTTTGAGTTTGAGAACGTCCCGGCGGCCGCCGTCGAGCGGATCGCACGCACCTGTCCCGTGCGCCCTGGCGTGGCTGCGTTGGGCGCGACGCAGGATCGCCTGGAGGAGCGCGCCCTTCTGCTTGATCTGGGCGTTCCGGTGGCAGAGCATCGCAAGATCGACTGTCTGGCGGATCTGACCGCGGCCTTGTCCGCCTTCGGCGCGCCACTCGTCCTGAAGTCGCGCCGGTTTGGCTACGATGGCAAAGGCCAGGCTCGCGTCATCGACGCCGATGCGGCCGCCACGGCGTTCGCCACAATTGGCAGCGTTCCTGCGATCGCAGAGGTGATGATCCCGTTTGCCCGTGAGGTCTCGGTCATCGCCGTGCGTGGCTGCGATGGACAGATGGCCTTTTACCCTCTGGGCGAGAATGTCCACCGTGACGGCATCCTGCGCACCACAACGGCGCCAGCGGAACGAGTGGGCGCTCTAACGCAGTCCGCCATGGATATCGCACGCGCGTTTGGCGAGGCGACGCACTACGTGGGCACATTCGGCATTGAGTTTTTCGAGGTTGCCGACGCTGACGGGGCAACTCGTCTCATCGTTAACGAGATTGCACCCCGGGTGCACAACACCGGCCACTGGACGCTGGAGGGGGCCGTGGTCGATCAGTTCGAGAACCACGTGCGTGCGATTGCCGGGTGGCCGCTCGGCGAGACGCGCGCTCTCGGACAGGCGACGATGACCAATCTCATCGGCGATGAGGCGGTGGATTGGGCCAAACTGAGCGCCTGTGCGGGGCTTCACCTGCACCTGTATGGCAAGGCCGACATCCGGCCAGGCCGCAAGATGGGCCACGTGACGCGCGTCACGCCCTTTGCAACGGCGTGATGCAACGCCCTGTGCGTTGCGGCCACAGCGTTGAGCCTGATCAGCGCCTCAGGCGATCGCCGCGCTGCTGACGCGACCGCGTTCTGGACTTCTTAAACCGGAGTTGCTATCTCGGCGCCATGTCCAGGCGGAGCGTTTCCGGCTGCCGCTATGCTATTCTCGTTCGACAAGTATCGTTCGAAAACTCAGGCGCGCTGAGCGTGCCGCGTTATTTGGCGTTGTTCCCGTCGGGCCGACGCGTCATCAACCCCTGCCAGGGCAGCCCGGATGGGCGGGCCAGGTCCTCGCAGCGCAATCCAAGGGAGACTGCCTGAGTGCAAGTTCTCGTTCGTGACAACAATGTTGATCAGGCGCTGCGTGCGCTGAAAAAGAAGCTTCAGCGCGAGGGCGTTTTCCGCGAGATGAAGCTGCGCAATTTCTATGAAAAGCCGTCGGAAAAGAAGGCGCGTGAAAAGGCCGAGGCCGTGCGCCGCGCACGCAAGCTGGCGCGCAAGCGGGCCCAGCGTGAAGGTCTGATACCGGGCAAGAAGGCGCGCTGACCGGCCTAAGCGAGGGGGCGGGCTGACCGGCCCGAGTCTCAAGGGGGGCGGACTTGCGATGGCCCGACCGCGCGCCGAGCAGAGAGCGCGGACGGGCGCCGCGCTGTTGGGGTACTGCCTGCGCCCCCGCTTCCACGTTGGTGAATCTGTCTTGGCATGGGGCGCTTCGACCTGAAGCTGCCCCGCTAACTGCGTCGCGCGTCGGACGGTTTGATCGCGTGTCTGCTGCCCATCGTCGATGCAATCGCAGACGCCCGACGACGAGAGCTCGTGCGGCTCATGTCGAACTGCCGGCTGATTTTGAGTGGAGCGCCTCTGACATCTGCTCGCGCGCATGATTCCGTTGGCGAGCAAATGTCAGAACCCAAGCGCTAAGCCACTGTTTTCCCTTCGTTTTTCACTCCAAGCCATGCTGCGTGAAGCGGATAAGTTCTACCGGGCGGCCGTGTCTTCTGTCTCAGTTTCCGCCTCGCTGTCGCTGTCCGGCAGCGCATCCTCCTCGGCGTCTTGCGCCTCGGTGTCGTCGCCCTCGCCCGTTTCTCCACCGGCCACGGCTGAGAAGATCTCATCGACATTCGGCGCGGCTTCCTCGGGTTCCGGCGCAGCCGTTGGAATGTTGGCGAAAACGGCCGCGGCATCGGGCTCGGGCGCGTCGGCGGCACGGTAGTCGTCGACAACATCGTCCTGCGGCCGAAGCGCCTCGACCGTTTGATCGGCCGGCAGGATCGTGCCGGCAGGCTCGGGCGGTCGCGGTTGATCGCCCCGCTCCTTTTCAAGCCGCGCGGCTGCCTTTTTCACCTCGGCATCCAGGTCGATCTGCGTGCAGAAGCCCAACCCCACCGGGTCCTGCGCCACCAGATTGGCGGAGTTCCAATGCTCGCGCGTGCGGATGGACGCGATCGTTTGCTTCGTCGTCCCCACCAGACGGATCACCTGGCTGTCGCGCAACTCAGGATGGTACTTCAACAGCCAGTAGATCGCGTTCGGCCGGTCATGGCGGCGTGCAACGGGCGTGTACTTCGGCTTTTTCTTGGCCTTGATCGTCGGCAGTTTCACCTTCGGCTCGGAGATGGCCATCCGGTACGCGCTGTTGGACTGTGCCTTGTCGATCTCGCTCTGGGTGAGTTCGCCGGCCACGATTGGGTTGGTGCCCTTGATGCCTGCCGCCACGTCTCCGTCGGCGATCCCCTTCACCTCAAGTTTGTGCAAACCACAGAAGTCGGCGATCTGATCGAACGTGAGCGCGGTGTTGTCCACAAGCCAAAC
Source organism: uncultured Hyphomicrobiales bacterium (assembly GCA_964527285.1). Taxonomy (GTDB): domain Bacteria; phylum Pseudomonadota; class Alphaproteobacteria; order Rhizobiales; family CAZGNQ01; genus CAZGNQ01. Next base: position 3,642 of record CAZGNQ010000297.1, read on the forward strand.
GGCGGTCGCTTTGGGCATCAGTGGCAGGCGCGTCATGGAGGCTCCAATCATAAAGCAAAGCGTTGGCGGGGGCGCAGGCCCCCAGCCGGAACACGCTGAATTGTGGCGGATTGCCCGCACATAAGCACAATCAGCGCGATTTGAAAGCAGAATTCCTTTGAAGCCGTTGGGCAACCGCGCAGCGGCTGGTCGCGCGTCCAGTGTCGTGCGTCCTGGGTCGTGATGCCAGCAGTTCTCCTTCGACACTTGACCGATTGCGTGTGGCATGGGCCGTGCGAAGGTCACGCGCACCCGCGCAGGCTGCCGCCACATCAGGAGTTCATCCATGGACGCACGCGTCGCCCAGATCACGTACTTTGAAGACCTGGACGTCGGCATGTCCGCAGCCCGCTCCAAAGTGGTGACCGAGGCGGATGTTCTGTCGTTTGCCGAGGTCTCGGGTGACTTCAATCCTGTTCATATTGACGAACAGTACGCGGCAAAGACCCCCTTCAAACAGCGCATCGCCCATGGGATTCTCTCAGCCAGCGTGATCTCCGCGGTCTTCGGCATGCAGTTGCCTGGGCCGGGCGCCATTTATGTGATGCAGACACTCAACTTCCGCGCGCCGGTTCGCATCGGGGACCGCATTGAAGCCGAAGTGGTCGTGCGCGACCTGATCCCTGCCAAGCGGCGGGTCATGTTCGACTGCCGCTGTCGGTGCGGCGAGACGGTGGTGCTGGATGGTGAAGCTGTTCTGCTGGTGCCAAGCCGCAAACCGCGCGAGGACAGCGGTGATCGGCGCCGTCCAGCGGTTTGACCTGGCGCGCTTGGTCAGGCCACTTTGGCCGGAGCAGCACAAGCGGGCCTGCCCAACTACGCCGCCGTCGTCGGCTGGGCCTGCCCGCGTCTGCGTGCCACCTGCCCCTTGCTCTCGTGCCGACGGGCCGCCATTGAAAGCGCTGATGCTTGAAGCGGGCCTCGCCCCTTCAACGGTCCAGTCAAGGGCCGCCTGTTCCGTGGAAATTTCGGCATGCACCACATCCGCAGCCTTCCCGTCACTCCCCCGGGGCTCCGCGGCGCGGCGATCGCCATCGGCAATTTCGACGGTGTGCATCGCGGCCACAAGTGCGTGCTGGCACAGGCGCGAC
>CAZGNQ010000298.1:0-4750 GCA_964527285.1 uncultured Hyphomicrobiales bacterium
CATCACGACACCGACAATCCGCACACGCATATTGTCGTGCGCGGCGTGCGCGATGATGGCGCTGAGCTGCGCATGGAGCGGGACTATATCTCGCGCGGCATTCGCCAGCGCGCGGGCGTGATCCTGACGCGCGAACTGGGCCTCGAAACTGTGGATGAGCTGTCGGCAAAACTGGACGGTCTGACAGAGACCCCGCGCGTGACGCGGATGGACCAGCTTCTGGCGCGTCGGGCACGAGACACCGGCGAGGTCGATCTTGGCGACATTCGGCGCCATCAGCGTCACTATCAGGCGCGTCTGCGATACCTTGAGCGCCAGAGCCTTACAAAGGACCTGGGCGGCGGGCGCTGGCGGGTCAGTCCGGACCTCACCCGCGCGCTCGGCGCGATGGAGCGCCAGGACATCGCGCTCGGGCGCACGCGCGCTGCCCTGCGCACGGCTGGAATCGAGCGGGCCATCAGCCGACCCTTTATCGCCGGCCAGAGCCATGAGGTGACAGGGCGCGTCATCGGCTCCGGGCAGGATGAGCGCACGGGCAAGGCTTGGCTGGTTGTGGACGGCGCCGATGGCAGGGCGCGCCATGTCGGCCTCAATGGACCGTGCGTACTGGCCAAGGGCGAGATCGTGCATGTCAGTGCGTCGCATGTGGAGCCGCTTGATGTGCGCCCGCTTGAACAGCAGGTACGTGCGCCGGGCCTCACCTGGCTCGACCGGCATCTGGCCGAGCAGGACAGCGCGGAGATCATCGCGGCAGGCTTTGGCGCTGAGGTGCGCGAGGCTGGCAGGCAGCGGCTCGCAGAGCTGGAACAACGCGGCCTGATCGGCGGCATGGACCAGCCGTTCGCCCCAGATGCGGCGACGCTCGATAAGCTGCGCTGGGCGGGCATCCATCATGAGGGCCGTGCCCACGCCGAGCAGACCGGGCTTGCCTATCGTCCGGTGTCTGCAGGGCGCACGCTCGAAGGCGCACTGGAGAAATCCATCGATACGCCTTCAGGCCGACTTGCCGTCATCTCCACGGGACATTCCCGCGAGTTCTCGCTGGTCCCCTGGCAGGACGAGATGAAGCGCCACCTCCACCAGGGCGTCTCCATGGAGGTCAGCGCCGCCATGACCCTGTCTCGCATGCGTCAGCGCTCGCTGGGATTGGGGATGTAGTATGGGCGTAGCGATTTGCCGACCGCATCAGTCTTTGATTCTCGAAAATCCCGGCCACTTTTTTATAATTTCCCGGAGATAACTTTTATAATTTCCCGGCCATTCAATCTATAATCTCACGGCAGGCGATTCTGGAGTGCGGGATGACCAAGACGATTGACCGCCGGCAAAGCGAAAGCGTCAAGCGCGCGCTAAGCGAACGTCGCGTTGTGTTGCTCGCCGGTGCACGCCAATGCGGCAAGACCACACTGGCGCGAAACCTGGACCAGAGGGGGCTGGAATACCGCACTCTGGATGAGCGAGCCTTGTTGGAGGCGGCAAGGGCCGATCCGGAAAGCTTTGTTGTCCATGACGGACAAACACTCATCATCGATGAAATCCAGCGCGCGCCGGAATTGCTGCCAGCAATCAAGCGCGTTGTCGATCAGGAGATGCGGCCCGGCCAGTACCTCCTGACGGGATCGGCCAGCCGGTCTTCCATACCCAGCGCGCAGGAATCCCTCGCCGGACGTGTCGCGCGCATACGGCTCCGCCCCTTCTCACAAGGGGAAATGGACGGCGGGCATCCTGATGGCCTCGAAAAGCTCTTTTCGGAGACGGTCAGCGTCTCACTGCCGACGACCAGCCGTGATGACCTCCTTCAGCGCGCCTTTTGCGGCGGCTACCCGGAAGCCGTCAGCCTGCCCGAGCGCTCCAGGACCGGCTGGCATCAGGACTATGTAAACGCGCTGCTTGAGCGCGACCTGAAGGATCTTGTGCGCATTCAGAGACTTGACGCGATGCGAAACCTCCTTGTCGTGCTGGCGGCCTGGTCATCGCAATACATGGACATTTCCAAGATCACGCGCCGCCTCTCCATCAAGCGGCCCACGGTGGAGACCTACATCAACGCCCTTGAAGCGCTCTTCCTCGCCGAGCGGGTGCCTGCGTGGACATCAACAGACTATGAGCGGGTCGGTAGCAAGGACAAACTGTTCGTCACGGATACGGGCCTGATGGCGGCAATCCTTGATTGGCGGATTGATCAGGTGCGGTTCGATTCAGACCGTTCAGGCAAACTCGCCGAGACATTCGTCTTTAGCGAACTCATGGCCCAGATCGATGCCAGCGACGATTACCGGCTTTTCCACTACCGGGACTGGGAACAGCGCGAACTGGATTTCCTCGTCGAGCGCCTCTCAGACGGCGCCTTGCTCGGCATCGAGGTGAAGGCCTCGCAATCTGCGACGCGGGACCACTTCAAACACCTCGAATGGTTCCGAGACAATCTCGCAAAGGACCGTCCATTCCAGGGCTGCGTTCTCTACACGGGCAGTTCGGTACTGAGCTTTGGTGACCGACTGAGAGCCATACCGATGAGCATTTTCTGGTCTTGATGCGCGCGATCATTCACCGGCCGCCGGAGCTTTGATGCTGCGTGAGCGCATCTGGGAGCGTTCGCTGGGGACTGGGATGTAGCGTGGGGCGTCGAGGCAAGCTATATCTGAGACATGCCACACGAGCGCATTGAAACCGATCCCGCCATCATGCAGGGCAAGCCCGTCATCGCCGGCACGCGCGTGACGGTCGAACAGATCGTGCGCGAATGCGCGCGTGGTTTGAGCATCGCGGAGGTTGCGCGCCAATATCCGAGGCTTGTTGAAGGCGACGCGCTGGCGGCGCTGGGCTTGGCGCATACGGAAACCTGCCAAAAAACGACCGACCTGTCTGCGGCAGGTTGACGCAGCCTACTCACGCCGCGTCTTGCCGCCAATTGCACGCTTTTGCCGGAACTTGTCGCCATTTGCACAAACGCCTGAATTATCTTGGTTAATCAGGTGGTTAGGTCCGGCTGGCCGATTCGACAGGCGCGGGATTTCGGCGGTTTCCTTGCGGGCATGACGCACACAATTGCCACCATCCGAAACCGGAGCGCCGCATGAAGCCGCGCCTCATCGCCTATGTCGATCCCAGGCTCCACACGCAGGTTGCAGCTGCTGGCGCAAAGCCCGGCTGGTCGCAATCGGCTGTCATCGAGGCGGCGCTGAAATATTTCTTCTCCAATGCCATCGAACATGAGCGCGACGCCCTGCTCATCAAGCGGCTGGACGAGATGAACCGGCGCCTTGCGCGCATGGAACGCGACCAGCAGGCGCAGCTGGAGCTGTCCAATATCAGCGTTCACTACCAGCTCGTCTTCGGCCCGCGCCTCAAGGGCGAGGCCTGGAATGCCGCCGTCGCCGAGGCCCGGCCCATGTTCGACAAGTACCGCCGTACGCTGGAAAACCGGCTCGCTCCCGGTCGCAAGCTGCTGGGAGAAGCGCTCGCCGATGCCGTCTTCAGCGAGGACGACATCCCGCGCCGTCAGAAGCGTGTCGAGGAGGAACCGGCATGAAGTCCGCTCGGCTCACCCGGAAACGCGTGTCCCTGCGCGCCTCGCTTGCCCCGATGATCGCAGTCTGGCCACGGGGCGAGGCGGCTCCGGGAAACGCGGACTGTTGCAGGAGTGTTCGCCATGGACCGATTGATGACCGCGCAGGAAGTCCTGGCCGTCACCGGCTATCGTTCCCGCACCACGCTTTGGCGCAAGGTGAAGGCCGAACGCTTCCCCGCACCGATCAAGCTCGGTGGCACGGCTGTTCGCTGGAAACGCGGCGAAGTCGAAGCCTGGATTGCCGGTGAGCCGAGGCGGTCATTCAGGCGCGTGGCCGCCCGGCCGACCGCTGCAAGCCCGACAGGCATGACGGCATCCGCGCTCCCAGTGAAGAGCGGGCCCGTTTCGTTTGGGTTGAGCTTGCGGCTGATGGCGATGATGAGGGCCGCCACGCGAGGCGCGGTCGGGAGAAGGCTCGCGATATTCTCGGTTATGCCATGGTCAATCGCGTGACCACGATAATCGTATCGAGACGAAACCGCCCAGTCCCAGGCCGTCACCACATAGCTTCGCAAATGCCCGCAATACTTCGGGCTTCGCTGATGGTTTTACGCCATCCAGGCCTGCAGGTCGCCGGCCGTCACGGCTGACGCCATCGGCGCGCGGCCATACCGCTCGATCAGGAAGGGCAACAGGGCATAGCGACCGGTTACGAGGGCGTTCTCGACTTGCGGAACCGATTTCGTCCCCTTGGCGCGCTTGGCGTTGACGTAGTCATGGAGAAACCGCGCGACGGTCGGCCCTTCAACGTCGACTGTCGGGCGCGGCGACGCGTTTTCTTCAGGAACTGGTCGCGCCTCGGTCGCCATCGCCTGAATTGCGCGTTCGCGAGCTTCAGACAGCGAGACGGACGGATAGCGACCAATACGCGCGCGCACCACCTTGCCATGATGCTTGCGCACGACGGCGAAGGTTTTCGAGCCCGATTTTGCGACCCGCACCTTGAGCCCTGGAACGATGGAGTCGGCATACTCGCCGCTCGTTTGCGGTGCACTGAGCCACCGGTTTGACAACCTGAATTTGCTCACGAATTTCCCTCCCGGTTACCACGGAGTTACCAAAACGGGTTTCTGCGGTTACCACGGAGCAAAAAACAGGCCATAAGTCCTTGTTTTTATGGCGATCCCGACAGGATTCGAACCTGTGACCTACAGATTAGGAATCTGTTGCTCTATCCTG
>CAZGNQ010000299.1:0-4714 GCA_964527285.1 uncultured Hyphomicrobiales bacterium
AGGCTCTCGCGTCACCGGCGCGAACGTTTGTTGGTCCGAACGTTTGTTGGTCCGTTGGTCTGCGGTGCTGTCAGGCGCGGTGGCGCGCGATAGGCCAACAAGGGTCTCATCGCCAGACGTCGAAGCTGGCGTCGCTCGGCTTCTTGGCCTGGGTCGACTGCCCCCCATTGCGGGCGCTGCGTTTGCGGAACACGGCGCTGCTGGCCGGTTTGCTGTCCTGGGGCGTGGAGGCAGGGTCTTCATCCGGCTCGTCGAGCTGAGCCACCGCCCGGCCGAGCGTGCCTTCGCGAACGTCTGCCGCATCCGCCGACGCGCTGGCGGCGTGCGCCGTTTTTGCCTCGGGCGCGCCAGTGGCATGATCGGGCTGCGGGTCGGGTGTCGCATCGGCACGGAAGAGCTGCTCGAGTTCTTCGCGCTCGCGCCGCACGCCCTCCAGGATCTTTTCCATGTCGCGGAAGTGCGCTGCGTCCTCCTTGAGGCGGGCAAGATCACGCTGCTCGAACACGCGCACCGTCTGCTCTGCGTCCGCAGTGCTCATGCCAAGCTCGAGCAGCAGGCTGCGGGTGAGCGCCAGGGATGACTGGAACATCTCACGCTCAACATGCGTCACGCCGGCCTCCATGAGTTCATGGGCGTGCCGGCGATCGCGGGCGCGGGCGTAGATGGGCACATGGGGATAGTGATGCCGGACCAGCTCGGCCGTGCGCACGGCCTGCTCCGGGCTGTCTACGGCGAGCACAAAAGCCGATGCCTTGTCGACGTCGGCCGCCCGCAGAACATCAACGCGCGACGGGTCACCATAATAGACCTTGTTGCCGAACTGGCGGACGAAATCGACCTGTTGCGCGCTCGTCTCAAGTGCCGTGAAGGGGATGCCGCGAGCCTGCAGGATGCGCGCCGTGATCTGCGCAAAGCGCCCGAAACCGGCGATCACGACGTGCTTTTCCGCATCCGGCATGTCGTCGTGGCGCTCTTGCGTGCCGGGCATTGGCGGCGTCAGCATCTCATCGATGAGCAGCAGGATTGGCGTTGCCATCATCGACAGCACAACGACCACTGTGATGAGATCGACCGTTGGCCGGGAGAGCAGCTGATTGGCGTAGGCGGCCGTCATAATCACGAAGGCGAACTCGCCACCTTGCGACACCGCCAGAGCCAACCGCCGCGCGCCGCGATTGTCGAGGCCGAACACCCGCCCAACGCCATACAGGATCGCTCCTTTCAGCCCGATCAGCCCGGCCGTGAGCGCGACAACAAGCACCGGACTGTCCACGAGCAGGTTCAGGTTGAGCGACATGCCAATGGCGGTGAAGAACAGGCCCAGCAACAGCCCTTCAAAGGGCGACAGGTCCGCCTCGATCTGATGACGGTACTCGCTGTCGGCCAAGAGGGCGCCCGCGATAAAGGCGCCGAGCCCGGCGGACAGGCCTGCGATCTGCATGAGCAGCGCCACGCCGACGACCGTCAGTAGTGCGGTCGCCGTCATCGCCTCGCGCACGCCCGACGCGGCCACCAGCCGATAGACGTGACCAAGCGCAAAACGGCCGATGAGGATGACCGCCACTATGATGCCGATGGCCTGCCCGGCGGCCGTCACGTCGAACAGCGCTGCCGATTGCGCCATCGCCTCAGGTCCGCTGGCATCAGCGCCGCCTGCCAGCATGGCGCTGCCGATGGCGAGCGCCGGCACCAGCGCGATGATCGGGATGGCAGCAAGATCCTGGAACAGCAGGATCGAAAACCCGAGGCGGCCGTGGCGCAGTTGCAGTTCCTTCTTCTCGTCCAGAACCTGGATGACGAAGGCCGTCGACGACAGCGACAGCGCCAGCCCGATGACCGTGGCCTCCCCCGGCGGCAGCCCGAACGCGAGGCAGATTGCAATGATGGCGATCGCTGAGGGAATGAGCTGCAGGGCGCCCGCGCCGAAGACCGCGCGGCGCATGGCGATGAGGCGTTGCGGCTTGAGCTCGAGACCGATGAGAAACAGCAGGAAGACAACGCCCAGTTCGGCGATGTGAAGCACCGTCTCCACCTGGTAGACGGTGTAGACAAAGCCAAGGCCGAACGGACCGATCAGCAGACCAGCGATCAGGTAGCCCAGCACCGAACCGATCTTGGCGCGCTTGGCGAGCGGTGCCGCGATCACGGCGGCCGTCAGATAGACCACGATCTCCAGGAGCAGTTCGTTATCCATCGGTGCCCTCGATCTGGACGTGCGGCGGGCGCGCATGGCGGCGGACCGGCCGGTGATCAGGTGACTTGCACACCATCGTTACACGATCACGATGCTTGGTGCAGTGCACACCGCGCCCAATGTTGGGCACGGCGGCAAGGGGACCACACGATGGGAACAGCGCAGGGCCGGGGCGGCCACCGCAAGCCGCACCTGCCGCAGAAGGTCTGCGTGACATGCGGGCGTCCGTTCACGTGGCGCAAGAAGTGGGAGCGGGTGTGGGACGAAGTGAAGTACTGCTCGGACCGCTGCCGGCGCGAGAAACGGGCCGCCACCGGTGGGAGGACTGAAGCGGGCGCAACCTAACCGGACGTCGGAACAGCGGCCGCCATGCGCCGTTCACCGAGATATCGCCGCCATGGTGGCGCGGCAAAGGCCCGTTAGGGTTGCGGCGCACGCCTTGCTGAACAGCCACATCGCAGGGACATTGCCCCTGAGCACGATCACGCAATCCTGCTCGGCCGTGCGATCCATCGCCTCGTTCCAGATGCTCTCCCCGGCGTGCCCATGGATCGCCCTTATCCGAACCACGCTGGCCACTGTCACATGCGTGTTGCATCAGGGCGGGAACACTGCCGAACGCAGACCGTGGTTAAAGTGGCGGACGCTGCTGGCAACCATGCGAGACCACCTGAGGGCAACGGCGAGAGTGAGATGATGACCGACAAGGACGACACAGAGCTGCGCACGTGGCTGGAGGCCGAGGCCGCTGACACACTGGACGAAGACCTCGAGCTGGAAATCGAGGATGCGTTCATCGGCCAGGAATTGCGCGAGCTTGGGCTCAGCCACCAAAAATCAACGCTCGACCGCAAGACCTATTTCCGTGAGTTGTACCGCCTGCAGAGTGAACTGGTGAAGCTGCAGGACTGGGTGCAGCACTCCGGCTACAAGCTGGTCGTCATCTTTGAGGGGCGGGACAGCGCCGGCAAGGGCGGCGTGATCAAGCGCATCACCCAGCGGCTCAATCCGCGCATCTGCCGTGTGGCCGCGCTGCCGGCGCCAAGCGACCGGGAGAAAACGCAATGGTACTTCCAGCGCTACGTCTCTCACCTGCCGGCCGCCGGCGAGATTCTGCTGTTCGACCGCTCCTGGTATAACCGCGCTGGCGTGGAGCGCGTGATGGGATTTGCCGACGAGGACCAGGTGCAGCAATTCTTCCACGATGTGCCAGAGTTCGAGCGCATGCTGGTGCGCTCCGGCATCAAGCTCATCAAGTACTGGTTCTCTATCACCGATGAGGAGCAGCAACTCCGCTTCCTGATGCGCATCCATGATCCCATGAAGCAGTGGAAGCTGAGCCCGATGGACCTGCAGTCACGCATCCGTTGGGAGCATTATACGAAGGCGAAGGAGGAAATGTTCGAGCGTACGAACATCGCCGAGGCGCCGTGGTACATTGTCGAAGGCAACGACAAGAAGCGGGCTCGGCTAAACTGCATCGATCACCTGCTCCAGCAGATCCCCTACGAAGACGTGCCGAACGAGCCGGTTGTCCTGCCCGACCGTGTGTTCAATCCGAACTACGAGCGCGCGACGCTGCCGCCCGAGCTTTACGTGCCGCAGAAGTACTGAGGTTTTAGCCCTGCGACGGCGTACAGGTGTGCCGGGATGGGCGGCATGGCCAATGAAGGCCGCCGCCCAACGTGCCGCTGAGCCGACAAACGCCAACGCCGCCGCCACGGTCACAGGCGGCCCGCCTCCATTCGCTCCAGCACATCCGCCGCACGGCTCCGGTATGCCTTTTTGGTCTCGTCCTTCATGCGATTCCAGGTGGAATAAATCTGTACCATGCGTGGATTTTTCGCCAGCGTATCGGCGTTTCGAGCCAGAAAATCCCAGTAAAGCGCGTTGAAGGGGCAGGCATTGTCTTCCGTTTTTTTCGTCACCGCGTAAGCGCACCCTTTGCAGTGGTTCGACATCTTGTTGATGTAGTTGCCGCTCGCCGCGTAGGGTTTGGAGGCGAGCAGACCTCCGTCGGCATATTGGCTCATGCCAATGACGTTCGGCGCCTCAACCCATTCGTAGGCATCGGCGTAAACCGACAAATACCATTCGTGGACCTGGTGGGGGTTTATACCGGCAATCATCGCAAAGGTGCCGGTCACCATCAGGCGCTGAATGTGGTGGGCGTAGGCATTTTCACGCGTGCGCGCGACCGTGTCGGCGATGCACGCCATTTTCGTTTCACCAGTCCAATAAAAGTCCGGCAGATCCCGATCGTGGCCGAAGAAGTTTTCCTCCGTATAGCCGGGCATCTGCATCCAGTAGATGCCGCGGATGTACTCCCGCCAGCCAATGATCTGGCGGATGAAGCCCTCCACGGCGTTGATCGGCGCGTCACCACTATCGTAAGCAAGCTCGGCCCGGCGACAGACCTCCAGAGGGTCGAGCAATCCGGCATTGATGTAGAGGCCCAGAAAGGAATGAAACAGGAAGGCCTCCCCCACCACCATCGCATCCAGATAATCGCCGAAGCTC
>CAZGNQ010000300.1:0-4709 GCA_964527285.1 uncultured Hyphomicrobiales bacterium
GGCCGGGTCAAGCCGGTAGAACGGCTTGAAAACCTCCTCGCGCTGCGCGGCTGGGATACCCGGTCCGTCGTCATCGACCGTAACGCGCAGCCAGCGCCGATCCTTGCGGGCGCGGATCTGGATGGTCTTGGCATAGCGCGCAGCATTGTTTGCGAGGTTGGAAACGATCCGCTTGAACGCATGGCGGCGCAGCGGCACCACAATGTCCTTCTGGGAGCGCATGTCGAGTTCGATGCTTTCGATCCTGTCGGCGTCAGCGCCCGACTTCACGTCCTGGATCACCTGCTGGAGGATCTCGACCACGCGCTCCGGCGTGACCTCCTCGCCTGCATCGCCCTTGGCGAAGTCCATGTAATCCTGCAGCATGGCCTGCATCTCAACGACGTCATTTTGCATCGCCAGCGTATCGGCATTGTCGCCCAGCATGGCCAGTTGCAGCCGGAAGCGCGTCAACACGGTCCTCAGATCGTGGCTGACACCGGCGAGCATGGTGGTGCGCTGCTCCATATGACGCTCAATGCGCGTGCGCATCTCATGGAACGCCAGCGCGGCCTGTCGCACCTCGCGCGCACCGCGCACCTGAACATCGGCCGGCTGCGGGCGGCCTTTGCCAAAGGCATCAGCGGCCTCGGCCAGCGCCAGAACCGGTTTGATCTGATTGCGCAGAAAAAGAATGGCGACGGTCAGCAGCACCAGCGACGTGCCCACCATCCACATAAGAAAAATGTGCGAGTTGGAGGCGTAGGTCTGGCTGCGCAACGCCACAAACCGCAGCACGGCATCGTCAGCCTTCACCTGAATTTCCACGTGGCGGGAGCGCCCCAACGTGTCCACCCAGAACGGCCGGGCGAGCGAGCGCTCAAGCTGTTCGGTCAGCGTGCGGTCCAGAAGGTCGAAAAACGGCTTCGGGCGCTCCGGCGGCAGCGGGCCGGGCGGTAGGATCTGCAGCGACAGGCCCATGCGCTGGCGCGCCGCAGACCGCAGCAGCCTGTGGTCATCGTCGATCGTGTAGTTGTCATAAAGATCCACGATCGCGCCGATGCTGCCGGCGGTTTGCTCCGACAGGCGGCGGGTGACAGCCTCCCAATGGCGCTCCATGAACACAAAGGCCACGACGGACTGCAGGAGCACCATGGGTGCGATGATGATGATGAGCGCCCGCGCGTAAAGGCCCTTCGGCATAGCCTTGCCGATCATGTGCGAGGGGGAATTGACAAGGCGGGAGAAAAAATCCCGCAGCCACTGAGCGGCAGCGCGCACGGCTCCCACGACCCTGTTCGCGACATGCCCGATGGCCTGGCGCGACGTCGCCAGGCGTTTGGGCTGTGCGTCGTCCAGTTCGATCGGCTGCGTCTGCCCGGTGGCCGGTGTGTGCCGCACCCGGAGCCGCTTCAAGAGCCGCAACGGCGCGAAATCCGACGGCCGAATGTTGGGAGTTTCGACCACGTCCGATCCTTTGGTTGGCTCGCTATGACTGGCGATGGTGTGCGCGGTAATGGAGCATCGCCATGGCGTTAGCATTCCGCCGGGCGGGATGCACGGTCGAACGGCACATGGCAAATGGTGCCGGCTGGTTGGACGGCTGCCCCTTGTGTGGCCGAACGCGGATCTGGCCCGGAACGACTGCGCTCACTTGATGCAAAGTCAGTTGATGCAAAGTCAGTCGATGTAAAGAATGTACCCCTTGCCGCGCACCGTCTGCAGATAGGCTGGGTTTGATGGGTCTGTCTCGATCTTGCGGCGCAGGCGGTTGATCTGAACGTCCACCGCCCGATCGGTGCCTGAGCCATCGTCCGTCGCCAGTTCGTGTCGCGGAATGGGCTCGCCCGCGCGTGACGCCAGCAGTCTCAGCAATTCACGCTCACGCTCCGTGAGGCGGATCACCTCCTCACCGCGGCGCAGTTCGCCCCGCACCTTATGGAACGTGAACGGACCCAGCGAGATTTCCTCCTGCTCGGGGATCACGCGCTGACGCCGAGCCAGGATGTTATTGATCCGCAGCAGTAATTCACGTGGCTCAAAGGGCTTGGTGACATAATCATCCGCGCCGGCCTCCAGCCCTTCAATGCGCTCCTGCGCGCCAGCCTGTGCCGTCAGCATGAGGAGCGGCAGATCATTGTGGCCGGCCTGGCGAAGCTCGCGCGCGAAGGTCAGCCCGCTCTCGCCGGGCATCATCAGATCAAGCACCAACAGATCGAACGCGAACGCTTCCATCCGCGCGCGCCCCGTCGCAACGTCTGCGGCCGTTGTGGTGCGAAACCCGTTCTTCACGAGGTAACGGCTGAGAAGATCCCGAATGCGCTGGTCGTCATCGATCACGAGGATGTGCGCGGCATCGTCGGGCAGGTCGGCTGGCAATGGACCGTCGCCGGCGCCGACACCATCCGGCGCCAGGGGCAAGCGGTCGAGGGTGGGAAACGTCACGGCGACGGCGCGAAACGGATGCAGCATGTCTGGCGTGACCTCCTGATGATCGCACATGAGGGCTGTCGGTTTGGAATGCATTCCAGCCTGCCTGGACGTATCGCTCGAGGCCAGCCGCTCCGGGCGTGCCAGTGGTCGCGAAGCCCTCATCGCATGGCGGCTGTTGGCTTCGCACGTGATGGCGGACGTGACGGCCCAAGGCGTTCGCGCGCCATGCGCTGGGCTTCCTGGATGTAGTCGCGCTCATCCGGGTCAATGATGTTGAGCAGGAAATTCTCAACGCTTTCAAGCCGTCCATCGCCAACTTGGCGCAATGCCGGGCCCACGCGGGCCAGTTGCACGCCGAGCAGGCGCGCGTGCAAGGCTTGCCCCGACGATGTGGCGAACAGCAGGCGTTCGCGGCGATCGAATTCGCCGGGCTGTTGTTCGATGTGGCCGGCATCTATGAGCTGGCGCAAAACGCGGGCGAGGCTTTGTTTGGTGATCTTGAGGACGCCAAGCAGGTCGGCCACCCGCAGTCCGGGCCGCCGGCAAACGAAATGCAGCACACGGTGGTGGGCGCGGCCAAAGCCCATCTCCTGCAGGATCGCGTCCGGCTCGGCCGTGAAATCGCGGTAGGCGAAAAACAGCATCTCGATGAAGCGCACGACCTCTTCGTCACTCGGTGGCGCCGCCGTTGCTACCCGGCCCTGGCTCTCGCCCGGCTCGGCGCTGGTGGTCTGCAAGCGGATGTCTGGTGCGTCCAGGCCTGGGTCCTCGTCGCGCGCTGCGGCCTGGTGGGGAGCAGTGTCGGCACCATCGGGGCTCATGGGCTTTCCCGCTTCTGCGTAAATCGGGGGTCGAGATCGGTGCCGCAGGTCGCGCGCAACGCTCGCTGGTCGGCATTCGCCGGTCTGATCGACGCGGGCACTCGGGCTGAGCACCCGTTGGCTGTGTTGGGAGGCCGCGTCGAGAGGCCGCGACGGGAGACCGCGCCTGGAACCTAACAGCTTTGCGGCCGGCGCACCAAAACCATTACGGAAAAACTGCCAGCAGAATATGTCAGCCTTGTTGACATATTTTTTTGCATTCGGTACTCGAAAACTGCCGGTCCGTTGCTGGATAGGTGCAATGGCGGCAAGATGAATTGTCTATTGTTATCGACAAGGGTGTGCGACGGTTGCGACCGCGGGAGATGCGGCGTCGCACGTGTGAAGGACGGAACCCATGGGCTTACTCCCCTACGATGATCGAGACGGCGTCATTTGGATGGACGGCGCACTGGTGGATTGGCGTGAGGCCAAGGTGCACGTGCTCTCCCACGCGATGCACTACGGCTCGAGCGTGTTTGAGGGAGAACGCGCCTACGGTGGGGAGATCTTCAAGCTGCGCGAGCACACCGAGAGGCTTTTCACGTCTGCCGGCATGATGGACATGGACGTGCCGTTCACGGTTGAGGAGATCGATGACGCGTGTCGCCAGGTCATCGCTGCGAACGGCTGGCCGGACTGCTACGTCCGCCCCTTGGTCTGGCGCGGTTCCGGTCAGATGGGCGTCTCTGCGCAGAACGCTGGCGTCCACGTCATGATCGCGGCCTGGCCGTGGGGTGCTTATTTCTCCCGCGATGAACTCATGCAGGGCATTGCACTGTTGCCGGCGACCTACCGGCGGCCCGACCCGGCGACCATCCCGTGTCAGGCAAAGGCGGCGGGCTGCTACATGATCTGCACGCTGGAAAAGCACCGTGCCGAGGCGGCCGGATATGCTGACGCGCTGATGCTCGACTGGCGCGGCTTCGTGGCCGAGTGCACCGGCGCCAACATTTTCTTCGTGCGCGATGGTGTGGTGCACACGCCGCTCGCCGACTGCTTCCTTGATGGCATCACGCGGCGCACGGCGATGGACCTCTTGCGCCGGCGTGGCATCGAGATTGTGGAGCGGCGCATCCTGCCGGAAGAGCTGCCCGGCTTTACGGAGTGTTTCATCACGGGCACGGCCGTTGAGATCACGCCGGTGTCCAAGATCGGGGAGGATATTGCTTACCAGCCGGCAGAGCTGACGGCGAACCTGATCGGCGATTTCATGATGACCGTGCAGCCCAGCCGCGCCGCGGCCGAGTAAGGCCGGCAAGCGCGCAAAAGGTCGTCGATCCTCGCTGCACGCGTTTCCTGAGCTGTGTTCAACTGTGGTGACGTACTACCGTGCGGTCGGCTTTGCTGGCGCATGGCGGGCCGTGAGCAGAACGGTGGGTAGACCCTGGCGTTCTGGAGACAGTGGCCAGGGGCGTGAACGCAATCGCGCCACAC
>CAZGNQ010000301.1:0-4650 GCA_964527285.1 uncultured Hyphomicrobiales bacterium
CCGCTTGGATCCTCACCTGGATGCACGCGCCAGCCCGTCGAGGCGACGCGGCACGCCCGAACGTCATGTTGAGCCGGGCCGCAGGTTCAGTCCACCCGCCGGCATCGATCATCCGACGTCAATTCGTCCGTCGACGGCGGCCGACGCGCTGGATGGGCGGATGAGCGAACGCCAATGATCACCGCCCGTCTCACCGAAAGGCGGCGCCCCCGCCCCTCCGGCAGCGGGCGCTGCGATCAGTGGTCACCCGGCGTGAGCGCGGTCACCTCAATCTCGATTTTCACGTCCGCATCGATCATGTCGCACACGATCATGGTTGCAGCAGGCGGTGAGGCGCCAAATGTGGCCTTGAGCAGCGACGCACAGGCCGGAAAATCGTTGCGATCCTTCAGGTAGTAGGTGACGCGCACCGTGTCGTGCAGGCGAGCGCCGGCCTGCACCAGGGCCGTCTCGATGTTGGCCAACGCCTGGCGGCACTGCTCGGTAACGTCAGGGCTGATGGTCATCGACGCGTAGTCGTAACCGGTGGTGCCGGCCACGAACACCCAACGCCCATCGACGACGGCACGCGCATAGCCATAGTCACGCTCGAATGTGGAGCCCGATTGCAGGTGCCGTCGTCCGCTCATGGCGCTTAGCCCACAATCTCGAATTGGGCGAAGTTCTGCCCGATCTCGATGGCCGCGTTCTCTTCGCTGTCGGAACCGTGGACCGAGTTGCGCTCGATGTTCTCGGCAAAGGCCTTGCGGATCGTGCCGTCCTCAGCCTCGGCCGGGTTGGTGGCGCCCATCACTTTGCGGTAGCTGGCGATGGCATCTTCACCCTCGAGCACCTGAACGACGATCGGGCCAGAGGTCATGAAGGCCACGAGATCGTTGTAGAACGGCCGCTCGGCGTGCACGGCGTAAAATGCTTTGGCCTGGTCCGTCGTCCAGTGCACGCGCTTCTGTGCGATGACGCGCAGGCCCGTATCCTCGATCATCGCGTTGATCTTGCCCGTCAGGTTGCGCTCGGTCGCATCCGGTTTGATGATCGAGAAAGTGCGCTGAACTGCCATTGATGAAGCCCCCGGCTCTGCGTCGCAGTGATCTGTCGACTGTGAAAACGCGGGCTCTATACGCGGGCCGGCGGGGCGGGACAACAAGAACGGGCACGAACGGAATTTTACCGGTACTGCAGCTGCGTCTGGCGGCAATCGCCGGGATGGCGGCGTGGGCAGCTCACGCGCCGCATACGTTGGCCGTCACCTGCGCCTGGCACTGGACAAGCCCGCCGGAGCGCTCCTTGCACTGCAGAATTTCAACATCGCTGACGGCAACACCGCCGATGCGCGCCCGCAGCTTCCAGTCGATCCCGTAGACGGCATTGTCGATGGCGCGGTCGGCGTCGGCGTCCATCTTGCCCCAGTGGGTCACATCAACCAGGCAGGCCGCCGCCTTGGCCGGCGGAGGCGCGGCCGTCAGGGCGATCAGGCTGGCCAGACCGAACGAAGCGAGCGCGGCACCGGTGAGGGTCGCTGCGAAGAGGATGCGTTTGCCGATCGTCGATGCCATGGTGCCTCGCAGTGTATTTGATGATCGCTGTGGTCGCGGCGCCGCATCGCTCAGCGATTTGACACGCGCCGCCTGCAACGCGAGTGGAAGGCGCAGAGGCGGCCGAGCGGCCATGCTCGACACACGCCACCCCTGCACACAGACGCCCCCGCACACAGACACGCCCGATTGCCCCGCGATGCTCCACATCACCGACGTCACATTCCGCATCGATGGAAAGCTGATCCTGGACGGGGCCACGGCCGGCATCCCGTCGGGCCATAAGGTCGGCATCGTGGGGCGCAACGGCGCGGGCAAATCGACGCTGCTGAAGCTCATTCACGGCGATCTGCCGATGGAGGGCGGGCAGATCACATGGCCCAAGACGGCGCGCGTTGGCATGGTGGCCCAGGAAGCGCCCGGCGGACCGGAGAGCCTGCTTGAGACCGTGCTGGCCGCCGATACCGAGCGTGCCGCACTCATGGCTGAAGCCGAGACGGCCAGCGATCCCCATCGCATCGCCGAGATCCAGATCAGGCTTGCCGACATCAACGCCCACGCAGCACCCGCGCGTGCGGCCGCCATCCTTTCCGGCCTCGGCTTCGATGAAGCAGCGCAAGCGCGACCCTGTGCGGAGTTTTCAGGTGGCTGGCGGATGCGTGTGGCGCTCGCTGCTGCGCTGTTTTCCGCGCCTGACGTGCTGCTCCTGGACGAGCCAACGAACTATCTGGACCTTGAAGGAACGCTCTGGCTGGAGAGTTTCATCGCGAAGTACCCGCACACGGTGCTGATCGTCAGCCACGACCGCGACCTGCTGAACACAGCCGTCAACGCCATCCTCCATCTGGAGCGCGGCAAGCTCGCACTGTACGCTGGCGGCTACGACGACTTTGAGGACATGCGCCGTGAACGACAACGCCAGCAGCAAAAGCTGATCAAGCGCCAGGAGGATCAGCGTCGGCACATGGAGGCGTTCGTTGAGCGTTTCCGCGCCAAGGCGACCAAGGCCCGCCAGGCGCAGAGCCGTTTGAAGGCGCTTGCCAAACTCAAGCCCATCGCAGCCCTGATCGACGAGCGCCACGTGGGCTTCACGTTCCCAAATCCTGAAAAACCGCTCGGCAACCCGATCGTCCGTCTGGAAGACGCATCGGTGGGGTACGCAGATGCTGCGCCGGTCCTGCGGGACATGACATTGCGCATCGACAAGGATGACCGGATCGGCCTGTTGGGGGCCAACGGGAACGGCAAGTCGACCTTTGCAAAGCTGATCTCCGGCCGCCTGGATGCCCGCGATGGCGTGCGCCGCTCATCAAAAAAGATGGAGATCGGCTACTTCGCCCAGCACCAGCTCGATGAATTGAACCCCGCCGGCACGCCCTATTCGCACATCGCGGCGTTGATGGAGGACGCAACAGAGGCCCAGAAGCGCGCGCGACTGGGCGCCATCGGCTTTGG
This sequence comes from uncultured Hyphomicrobiales bacterium, assembly GCA_964527285.1. GTDB lineage: Bacteria > Pseudomonadota > Alphaproteobacteria > Rhizobiales > CAZGNQ01 > CAZGNQ01. Next base: position 2,988 of record CAZGNQ010000301.1, read on the forward strand.
TGCCGACAAGGCCGACACCAAGGTCGCCAACCTGTCGGGCGGGGAAAAGGCCCGGTTATTGTTCGCGCTCAACACGTTCCACGGACCGCACCTGCTGATCCTGGACGAGCCGACCAACCACCTTGATGTCGACAGTCGCGAAAGCCTCATCCACGCGCTCAACGCCTATGAGGGCGCGGTCATACTGATCTCTCACGATCGCCACCTGATCGAGGCCTGCGCGGACCGGCTGTGGCTGGTGGGCGATGGCACCGTGCGCCCCTACGAGGGTGACATTGAGGACTACCGGACGCAGTGCCTTTCGGAGCGCTCCGGCAAACCGCGCAAAGCACCGCACCCCGCAGATGGCGATGGCCTGTCGGAGGCGGGAGCCGCAGCCGCACTGGCGAATGGCGCGGAGGCGAACCGCATTCAGCGCCAACAGGCGGCACAACGCAGAGCCGAACTGGCGCCGCTCAAAAAGAAGATCTCAAAACTCGAAGCCGAAATGGAGGAGCTGAACCGCAAGATCGGCATCCTCGACCATCACCTGGGCAAGCCGGAGTTGTATGACGAAACGCCGGACAAGGCGCGGCGCTACGCGGAAAAACGCGGCGAGCTCAATCGCGAGCTTGAGGACACCGAGGCCGCCTGGCTCGAAGCGAGTGAGGCCTACGAGGTGGCCATCGCGGCGGCTTGAGGACTGACCGGCCCGCTCAACCGTCCGTCGATGCGCTCTCAAGCGGGTCACGTCATGGCGCGCAAAGCATCAATGAAACGATATTGCGCAATGCTTGTTCATAATTGGCTATGTCGGTTGTGGTGCCCCAGCCACAAGTTGGACGAAGCCCAGCGCGGCGGGTGTCAATCACGACATTATGTTGCCCGTGTCATGTGAGCGGGGTACGCACGCGCGGCGAAGCGCCACGGCCACAACAGCTGCCGGGGCCAATGCTTCAACTGATCCACCTGAGCGAGGACAGCCCAATGCTCTTTCTGCCCACAGAATACGCCATCTATGAACCGGTCTTGTTTGCCGCAATCATCGTGTTCATCGTCGACCTGATCGGCAACACCATCGCGTTCGGCAGCCGCGTCGTGAACGCACTCGTCACGGCCATCGTGTTCGCCATCATCTTCGGCGCGCTGAACTATTACGGTTACGGCTCACTGGAAACGACCATCGAACGCGAAGCACTGGAGGGCGTGCCGACGCTCGAACAGATGCCAACAATCGCACTGCCGCCGGAGCTGGCTTGGCTTGAGCCGACACTCATCGCATCCATCTTCGTGTTCGTGATCGGCCTGATCGGCAACATCCTGGCATTCGGTAGCCGTTTCGTGAACGCGCTTGTGACGGCCATCCTGTTCGCCATCGTGTTTGGCGCGCTGACGCACTTCGCGCTTGGTGGAATCGCGGTTGAGATCCGCGACACACCGGCGGAGAATGCGCCGGCCAACAACTCGGGCACAAACTAAGTATTGGGATAATCAACCCATAGGGTACCGGCAGACGGGATGCACTGTCTGCCCAGCAGTTCCCGGCAACCCGCCAGCGCACAGCGTTGGCGGGTTTTGTTTTGGGCTTTTTTGTTTTTCGCGGCAAAGCCGCGGGCGCCGCTTGGCGCCTGCGCTGCGCGTTTTTGTTTTTCGCGGCAAAGCCGCGGGCGCCGCTTGGCGCCTA
>CAZGNQ010000302.1:0-4618 GCA_964527285.1 uncultured Hyphomicrobiales bacterium
GTCGCCCGGGCGGCCGAGCGCTACGGCACCGCCTGCCTCGGCATCGGCTCCGACCTCTGCCAGGGCCAGCCCGACAGCGTGGTGGAGTGGATGCGCACGGGCCGGTGGTCGAAGACAATCGACTATGGTGAAGGCAGTGCGGATGCGCCGGGCTTTCCGCCGCAACCCCATTGGTTTGAGAACAATACGCATTTCCCGAACATCGCAGCCGGACTGGCGGAGGTCGGATTTGGCCGCAGCGACATTGATGCGATTATGGGAGAGAATTGGCTGAGATTTTTTGATCGTTCGTTCGGGCCGGAGACCGCAAGCCCCGCAGACCAGGGCTCTGGAGACATAGACGATGGAGATGACCAGCGCGCTTAAACTGGCGCCAACGCAGTTCGATCCGTCCATCGGCGACGGTGACGTCACCAATGTTGCCAATCCGGTGCCGCGCATCGCGCCGCGCACGCCCGACGACGTAATGCGGCTGACACGGTTGGGCGCGTTTTTTCCAACCCGCCTCAGCTTTATGCGCACGCTTGTGCGCCGGCTTGCCCGCGCCCAGACGACGGTGCGCCTTGCCGACTGGTCCATCGGTCCGGAGGGCTACGGCCATGCGGTCTACACCGTCGATTTCGGGCCGCGCACCTACAGCCTTGTGGCTTTCTCAACGCCGCTTGATGACGCCAACCGGACGGACCGCGTGATCGCGGAGGCCTGGGACACGGCGTACGTGCTGTTCGATGGCATCCCGACGCCGATGGATATTGCTCGGCTTGCCGAGAACGCACCCCGACAGGAGGCCGGACGGTTCCTGCCGTCTGAGCTGATCCTGTCGCGCGCCAACCGGTCCGTGCGCCTGTTCCACCACGTGGTGGAGGCGCTGGCCTCCGGCCGTCAGCCTGACGCAGACGCGATCGCGGCCACCGGCTATCTGATGCGCACCACGGCGGTTTACGGCAACGGCAAGTTCGGCATCGCTGACAGGGCCGACATTGCCGCGCGCGAGGAGCTTGCCGGCCCCTTCCAGGCCGAAATGCTGCTGGTCTGGCTCATCCGCGGCTTCACGCATGACCTGGTCGAGCACATTGCGCGCGTGCAGGCGCCGGAGACCGTTGTGCCGCTTGCCCCGGCGCTCAAGCGTCATCTGGGCATCGGCAATTCCACCGGGCTTGGCATGGCGCCGTTCCTGGTCAACCACCCGCAACTGCTCAACAACTGGATCGAGGCGCGCGAAACGGCGCTGGCGCGTGTGCGTGGCCTGACGTTGGACGACCCTGCGACGCTGGCGGCGCTGGAGCGTTTGCCGGGCCTTGCCGAGCGCGCCGCCCGCCATCTCGATGAGTGGCAGGTGGATGACACCGTCCAGGCCGCGCGCATCGAGACGTTGCGCAGCGAATGGCCGCATGTCGTGCGGGCCATTGCTGAGGTGCGCGCAGCCCCGCCAACACGCCCCTTCGATGCGCTCTATGACGCTGGCGGGGCGCTCAGTCTGGAGGCGCAGGAACTCCTCGTCGCCCTGCTGCTGGAACCTCACGGTGCGATCATCGATGACCTGAGCGCGGACATGGCCGCGCCGACGCAGACGAGCGATCCGTTGCGCCCGTGGATGCGCGTCGGCGAAATGCGCGCGCGCGTGGCGCGGGATGGGGCGTGGGCGCTTCACCTGGACCTTGAGGCACCGGGCGCCGCCCAATATTTCTGGTACGTGTCAGAGGACAAGGCTGAGCCGCGGCTTGGCGTGCGTGGGTGCGAGCCGGGCCAGGAGATCGCCCTCAACCTCGATATCGCCCAGCAGATCCACGGGCTCGATGCGGCGCTCAAGCAAGCCCCGAGCGCACAGACCATGGCGGAGTTTCTGCTGCGTCATCCCCACCTGCGCGCCGTTGCCCGACGCATCCTGGCGCTGCGTGATGCCCCCTACGGCGAGATCCGGGACAACCTGATCGGAGATGGCTTGCGCCCCATCGACATGCTGCGTTGCAAGCTGTCCTTCTTCGGCGCGACGAAATTCGACCCCCGCTCCGACCGTTGGACGCGCATCGCGATGTTTCAGGGCGCCCCGACGCGCGACGATCTCGCCGATCCTGAAGCGGCGGACGATTGGTGGTTGCGCTGCCTGGGTCCTAGTGTGCGGCCGCAGGCGTGACCCGGTCCGCCAACGAACTGGAAATGCTGTTCCGCAACGCTTGCCGCGGCGTTGGCCTTGCGCGCGGCGTTGCGGACGATAACGCCGGTGCCGCCCTGTGGTTGTGCGGCTGCGGGGTTGACGGCGCCGCGGTGCTTCATGCTGCGCTGACCCGGCTGGACGCAACCACTCTGGCCAGCCCGCCGCAAGTTGATCGCCCCGTCAGCGAGGCTGAAGACGCAGCGCCGCTCGACCCGCAGACCGCGTGGATCAACCCGATGGTGGCGCGGCTTGGCCCGAGCGCTTGGGACATTGCGATGGCGGCGGCGTTTGAGGCCGACGGCCAAGCCGTCCGGCAGGTCCACCTGACGAACATCCGCGATCTGCCCTTGTTGATCGCCCAAGGTGCGCTCGCCGCTCGCCGCCAGCGCATGACCGTTGGCGTGGACATCACCGGGTGCGATGCCCGCATCATCATGACGTCGGATGGCATGGCGTTAACGGCCATGTCCGGCGCCGAAACAGCTCAGCTGCCAAAGGCTTGGCTGGCAGACGCATCCCTGCATGAGCCAACCGACGTTCGCCTGAGCGCCGCGCCGGTCGGCGAAGAGCGCGATCGTGCCGACGACGCCTCAACCTCTGCCTTCCCCTCGGCCTCCCCCTCTGCCTCCCCCTGGGCAAGCGTCACGGGCCACGCCGACCGGCGCGCCCTCCATATCGACGATGCGGCCATCGCAGGACTGAAAGCGTTTGCCGCCCGCATGCTGGTGCCAAGCTCGGACCAGTCGCGCGCCCGTGGCGCCGGTGCGGGCCTGACTGACAACGATTGAGACGGGGCTGCATGGGGCGCAGCAATGGCGCGCGCACCCGCTTGAGCGCGTACGCCCACTTGGCAACGAGGCTGATCATCGCCAGCATGCGTCGGCAACGCCGCGCGCGCTGAACCGACCACAGCCTGCAACGCCACCGCCAGATCCACCTCAACCAGCACAGAAAGAGACGGCATGACCGCTTCCGCCGCCGACACCGAAACGCTCACGCTTGACGAGGTGGGCGCGCTGGCCCGGGCAGCGCTGGAGGGGGCCGGTGCATCGCCGGCCAACGCCGCCAGCGTCGCCCGCTCCACGGTGGCTGCCGAGCGCGACGGCATCCGCAGCCACGGCCTGATGTACGTGCCGATCTACGCTGAGCACGTGGCCTGCGGCAAAGTGGACGGAGCAGCGGTGCCACGCGTGGAGACAACCCGGCCTGGTAGCGTGCGCGTCGATGCCGCACACGGCTTTGCGCATCCGGCCATCGACGCCGGCTGGGACGCCTTCATGGCAGCCGCCCGCGAGACGGGGATCGCGGGCTTGGGCGTCCACAGGTCCTACAATTGCGGCGTTCTCGGCCACCATGCTGAGCGGATCGCCGAAGCCGGCCTCGTCGGGCTTTGCCATACACATGCGCCAGCCTCCATCGCCCCCATTGGCGGCAAGCGCCCCGTGATCGGCACCAACCCGACAGCGTTGGCCGCGCCGGCCAGCGGCACGCCTGAGGCCGATGGCCGACATGGCGTGGCCTTCGTCATCGACCAGTCGGCCAGCGCAATTGCAAAGTCAGAGATCATGCTGCGTGCGCGCACTGGCGAGGCGATCGAACCGGGTTGGGCGCTTGATGCCGATGGCCATCCCACAACCGACGCGGACTCTGCACTCAAGGGTTCCATGGCACCGGCAGGCGGAGCGAAGGGGTTCAATGCCGGCCTGATCGTGGAGGTGCTGGCCTCCTGTCTGGCCGGCGCGGTGCTCAGCCGCGACGCAAGCCCATTTTCCGGCCCCAAGGGCGGGCCGCCGGCAACGGGCCAGTTCTTCATCGCCATTGACCCAGCGGCATTCGCCGGCAGCGCCTTTTTTGATCAGATCAACGCGCTTGTTTCAGCGATTGGCGAACAGGACGGCGCGCGCCTTCCCGGCCAGCGGCGCAAGGACAACCGCGCCCGGATCGAGACCGCCGGCGTGTCGGTCGATGCCGCTTTGCTGGAGCGCATACGGGCGTATGTGACCGCTTGAATGATCGAAGCGGCACCCCGAGGCACGGCGTGCGACTGCGGGGGATGCTGCGCGGGGGCGGGGGCGCCCCGTCACGCCGGTTGTGAAGCGCCGCCGATACTTTCAACAGCGTCCGTGACGACGCGCGTCGGCAACGCCCGCCAACGCACGGCCAGCGCGAAAGCCGCTGGGACAAAAAAGAACGACACGACCGTCGAGAGCAGCACGCCACCAGCTATGGCCATGGCGAATGGCGGCCAAAACCCTCCACCCTCCAGGATGAGCGGAAGAAAACCGCCGAAGGTCGTGATTGTCGTGGAGACGATGTGCCGGCTCTGGGCGAGCGTCACCTCAGCGATGCGCCGTGCATCCCCGGCTGCGGCCACCGGATCGGCTTGCAGGGCCGTCATGATGATGATTGCCGCATTGATCGACACGCCGATCGATCCGATCACGCCGATAACGGCCTGAATGC
>CAZGNQ010000303.1:0-4587 GCA_964527285.1 uncultured Hyphomicrobiales bacterium
GGCCACTTGGCAGCCTGCTGCAATAGAGTCACTGCCGGGTTATTCAACGCATATTCTAAAGACAAACATCGTGTTCGAATTTCACGACGATGGGGGGCAGGGCTTCATCCATGATCGCCCGAAAGTTCATAGCCTGATTGAACCGCCATCTGACACGAGCACCGGCACTTGCTTGGTCACCGGTGAGAGCGGGCCAATTGCCCGTTTACACCCCATGTTCGAAGGTATTTCGGACAAACAGGCCGCACTCGTATCATTCAACCTTGGGTCAAAGAAGGACAGCAGCAGCCCTTCAAGCAGCTTCGGCAAGTCACAGGGCGAAAACGCGCCGGTTTCGCAACGTGCTGCCTTTGCCTATGGCACCGCGCTCAACGCGCTGCTCGCGCGGGACTCAAGGCGCCACTTGCGTATCGGCGACAGCACCGTTGTTTTCTGGGCCGAGGCGGAAGACGCCGAGGCTGCGGAAGTCACCGAATTGTGCATGAGTGGTGCCTTCAACCCGCCCGCTGACGACGATGCCGAACTGCACCGCCTGCGCACCGCAATCGCTGACGTAGCCGCTGGCCGCCCCGCCGCTCCGAAGTTGGACCCGGCAACGCAGGTTTACATCCTAGGCTTGGCCCCCAATTCGGCGCGGCTTGCAGTGCGGTTCTGGTATCCTGGAGCTTTTGGCGATTTTGCCCGCCACGTCGCTTGGTTCTGGGAAGACCTGCGGATCGAGCCCGCACCGTGGAAGGGCCCGCCCGCCGCCTGGTCGCTGCTTTACGAAACCGCGATTCGGGTCGATGGTAAGCCCAAGGCCGACACCATCCCGCCACTTCTGGGCGGCCAGCTCATGCGCGCGGTGCTGACCGGACAGCCGCTGCCGCGCACGCTCTTGTCCGCCGTCATCGCACGCATCCGCGCCGACGGCGACGTAAGCGGCCGCCGCGCCGCCATCTGCAAGGCCGTGATCAACAGCCACCTGCGCCCGGCCCACGGCCAAGCAGCAAACGTACGCGCCACCTCGAAGGAGGAGATTCCCGTGAGCCTTGACCCCGATAACACCAACCCGGCCTACCGGCTGGGGCGACTTTTCGCCGTACTGGAGCGGGCGCAAAGCGCCTCCCTTCCGGGCCTCAACGCCACCATCAAGGACCGCTATTTCGCCGCCGCCTCGGCCACGCCGGCGCGGGTATTCCCGCTCTTAGTCAAGAACGCCACCCACCACCTCGCGCTGTTGAAAAAGGGCGAAAACGGCGGCCTGGGACACTGGCTGGAAAAGGAGCTCGGCACCATCTGGCTCGGGCTGGAGGCCGACCTGCCGCGTTCGCTGCCACTCGAGGACCAGGGCCGTTTCATCGCCGTCTATTATCACCAGCGCTGGACCAAGGCCGACAAGAACGAGGTCGCCGAAGACGCCCCTGACACTGTTGACACTGAGGAGCAGAAGCAATGACAGCCCTGCAGAACCGTTACGATTTCGTGTTGTTCTTCGACGTGACCAACGGCAACCCCAACGGCGACCCCGATGCCGGCAACTTGCCGCGGCTGGACCCGGAAACCAACCGGGGGCTGGTGTCCGACGTCGCGCTCAAACGCAAGATCCGCAACTATGTCGAAGCCGCGCATAACGGCAATGCCGGCCACCGCATCTACATGAGCGAACGTGCCATTCTCAACGAGCGCCATCTCGAAGCCTGGCAGCAAACCGGCGTGCAACCGGGCAACGCGAACGACTACTCCCAACTGCCACGGGACGAGGCGGAGGCGCGCAAGCTGACCGACTGGATGTGCGCCAACTTCTTCGATATCCGCAGCTTTGGCGCGGTGATGACGACCGGTGTCAACTGCGGCCAGGTGCGCGGCCCGGTGCAGGTCACCTTCGCCCTCTCCGAGGAGCCGGTGCTGCCGCTGGAAATCTCAATCACTCGATCCTCGGTGACCAACGAAAAGGACCGCGACAAGGAACGCACCATGGGCCGCAAGCATATTGTACCCTATGGCCTTTACCGCGCGCACGGCTTCATCAACGCCAAGCTGGCTGAAAAGACCGGGTTCTCCGAGGCCGACCTGCAAACACTGTGGACCGCGCTTCGCGACATGCTCGACCTCGACCGCTCCGCCGCGCGCGGCGAGATGTCAGCCCGCCGGCTGATCGCCTTCCGTCATGACAGCGCGCTTGGCAACGCGCAGGCGCACAAGCTGTTCGACCGGGTTAGCGTCCATCGCCGCAGCGGCGACGAGACGATCCCGGTGGGCGACCCGCGCACCCACAACCTTCCGCCCGCCCGGGCTTTCGACGACTACGAGATCACGCTCGACCGCGGTAATCTACCACAGGGCATGGAGATTGTTGAACCCTTCTGACGACTTCCCGCTCTCGGCCCTGCTACACTGGCTGTTCTGTCCGCGCCAGTGCGCGCTGATCCATGTCGAACGGCTCTGGGCTGAGAATGTCTTCACCGCCGAGGGGCGGATGCTGCACGAGCACGTCGACTCCGGCCGCCCTGAGACGCGCCCAGGCATCCGTACCCTACGCAGGGTGGAGATCCGCTCTGAGAGGCACGGGCTGTTTGGGGTCGCCGACGTAGTCGAACTGCGCGGCGGCCGCCCCTATCCGGTGGAATACAAGCGCGGCCAGCCCAAGAGCCACCGCGCCGACGAGGTGCAGCTTTGCGCGCAGGCGCTCTGTCTGGAAGAGATGTTGGCCTGCGACATCCCCGAGGGCGCGCTGTTCTATGGCAAGCGGCGGCGGCGCCAGACCGTGCAGATGGACCCCGAACTGCGCGCCTTGACGCTGGAGACGGCGCGGGCGGTGCGTGCCTGCCGAGCCGCGGGTGAGCTGCCAAGACCGGTCTACGACCCGGCCCGTTGTCACCGCTGTTCGCTAAACGAGGCCTGCCGCCCGCAGCTGGGGGCACGTCGTGACCATGTTGCCGCGTGGCTTGAGCGGGCCATTGCGGCAGAGGATGCGCCCGAATGAAAAAGCTGCTGAACACGCTCTACGTCACCTCCGAGGGCGCCTGGGTCCGCAAGGACGGTGCCAACGTCGTGGTCGAGATCGAAGGCACCGAACGCGGCCGCGCACCCCTGCACCTGCTGGGCGCGATCGTCTGTTTCGGGCGGGTTGGCGTTTCGATCCGCCTCATGCACGCCGCGGCCGAGGCGGGCATTGCGATCACCTACCTGGGCTGGTCGGGGCGCTTCCTCGCCCGGGTCGAGGGTCCGCAAACCGGCAATGTCCTGCTGCGCCGCGCCCAGCACGAACGCACCCGCGACGACCCTATGCCTGTGGCGCGCGCCATTGTCGGCGCAAAGATTGCCAACCAGCGTGGCGTGATCCGGCGGGCAATCCGCGATCACGGCGACGCGGATGGCACCCTCGAACTCGCCGAGCGACGCTTGACCGCCGCCGCACGATCAGCACTGGCAGGCTCCGACATCGAGACCCTTCGCGGAACCGAGGGGGACGCCGCCACCGCCTATTTTGCTGTATTTGGTAGCCTGATCCGTGCGCCGAACCTTTCCTTCATCAACCGCACGCGCCGCCCGCCGCGCGATCCGGTGAATGCACTCCTGTCATTCCTCTATGTCCTGCTGATCGCCGATTGCCGCGCCGCCGCCGAGGCGGCTGGCCTCGACCCGCAGATGGGATTCCTGCACCGCGACCGGCCCGGACGCGCCAGCCTCGCTCTTGACCTGGCAGAGGAATTCCGCGCGCCAATCGCCGACCGGGCGTGCCTCACGCTGCTCAACCGGCGGCAGATCGGTTTGTCCGATTTTCGACATGAGGAAACCGGAGCCGTCTTCCTGCGCGAGGAGGCACGCAAGCAGGTCCTGACTGCCTGGCAGGAACGCAAGCGTACCACCGTCACGCATACTTTTCTGTCCGAGAAGATGCCGCTCGGGCTCGTGCCTTATGTGCAGGCGCAATTGCTTGCTCGCCACCTGCGCGGCGATCTCGACGGCTATCCCGCTTATGTCTGGAGGTAGGCGTGCTGGTTCTCGTAACCTACGACGTGAATACGGAAAGCGCGACAGGCCGTCGGCGTCTACGGCGGATCGCGCGGGCCTGCCAGGATTACGGCCAGCGCGTGCAGTTCTCGGTGTTCGAGTGCGAAGTTGACCCCGCCCAGTGGACACACCTGCGCGGGCGGCTCTTGTCCGAGTTCGACCCGAGTGAAGACAGCTTGCGGTTCTACATGCTGGGGGCGAACTGGAAACGGCGCATTGAGCACCACGGCGCGAAACCCGCGACCGATTTCGGCGGGCCACTCGTGATCTGAGTCCGATCAACGAGGCACGGGTCGTGCGAACCATGAGTGCTCACCCAAACGCCACGGGGTTCGCGCCATGCCGAGCTCTTTGATATCGTTGACATTTTTCTGGTCACGTGCTCACGCAAAGCCGATCACGAAGTAACGGTGACGCCGGTTCGCGCGATCGAGCATCTTTTCCTCTTCTTCTCAAGAGGTTAGACAAGAGGAGTCGCCCCCTTTCACGGGGGCGCGGATTGAAACACTCCTTCGATCTCGCGACCGCCCCACCCCAAAACGACGCTCCCATTCAAGGGGGCGCGTATTGAAACAAAAAAGGGCCGAAGGG
>CAZGNQ010000304.1:0-4583 GCA_964527285.1 uncultured Hyphomicrobiales bacterium
GGGAGCCGATGTCCGCGATGAACGGGTTCAGCGCCATGCGCAGCGGGTATTTCCGCAGGAGCTTGCCCTCGGGAAGCCCCTTGGCACGCGCCGTTTCCACATACTGCTTGCGCAACTCGTCCAGCAGGTTGGCCCGCAAACGCCGGATCATGCCGGCGGTGCCGGCCGTGCCGACAACGAAGACCGGCACCGCAAGATGCTCCAGGACGGACAACACCTTTCCCACCGACCAGGGTTGGTCGATGTATTCCGGCGCCATCAGGGCACCGATCGACGTCCCGAAGTAACTGTTGGCCAGATAAAGCAGGATCAGCGCGAGAAGGAAATTCGGCGTTGCAAGGCCAAGCAGACCCAGAAAGGTAAAGCCGTAATCACCCCAGCTGTACTGGTGGGTGGCCGAATAAAAACCGATTGGGAACGAGATGAGATAGATGAATAGAACCGTGAAGAAGTTGAGCACCAGAGACAGGAACAGCCGGTCCCCCACCACGTCGGAGACGGGCAGATTGTATTCAAAACTGTAGCCCAGATCTCCATACAGGAGGCCGAACGCCCAGGTAAAATACTGCTCGTAAAGCGGTCGATCCAGGCCGTATTCCTGGCGCAGGAACTCGATCTTGGCCGGGTCGACGGCCTCACCCTGTGCCTTGAGTTCTTCAATGTACGTGGTGAGGTAGTCGCCGGGCGGCAATTGGATGATGACAAAGACCAGCACGGAGATGACGAACATTGTCACCGCCATCATCGCCAGGCGTTTCAGCAGGTAGGCCAGCACGCCTTATCCTCCGCTCAACAATCAGTTTTGCTTGCGTTCAGGCCGCAACGATTGGCCCTCAATCCGTCTTTGGCGCCTCGAACCAGAAGGTGTCGGGGCTATAGACGCCGAACAGCGCGCCCGGGTCCCAATTGTAATAGGCCACGTCGGGCACGTTTTTCAGCCGGTTCGAGACGACCACCGGCTGCGGCACACCAGATATCAGACCAATGGCAAACACCTGATCCGAGGTGATTTTCAGGATCTCATGCCAAGCCTCGCGACGGGCATCGTCCGTTTCGGCGGCGATCCACGCCGTGCGCAGGGCGACAAGGTCCTTGACCCATGGCAAATCGGGCGCCTCACCCGCCTGACCGTTGCTGGCGATGTAACGGCCCCACTGCGGCCACTGCAACTGGTCCTCATTCGTCGGGACAAATTCATCGGGTGCGAAATCCGAGGTTGCCAGCCCGTTGTCGAGGCCCGCGAAGATGGTCATCGCGGTTGTTCCCGTCTTTGCGCGCTGGCGCATGACCTCGCGGCGCGATGGCTTGATGATCAGCCCCAGGCCCACGTCGCGCCAGTGGTCTGAAATCAGTTGCAGCGCGTCCGTCTGGCTGTCCGATTCACCCGGGGTTTCCACGATCACGAACAATGGCTCGCCGTTGTCGGGTCGCAACCGAATGCCATCACCCCGCCGCTTGGTCAGCCCGGCCTCATCCAGCAGGCGATTGGCGAGCGCCGGATCAAACTGTGTCCACGCCTTCGCATATTCCGGTTTGAACAGCGGGCTCGTCGGCAGCAATGTGTTGCCGCCCGTATTGGCGAGCCCGAAGTAGATCACCTGATTGATCTCTTCGCGATTGATCGCAACCGACAACGCCCTTCGAACGCGCACATCCTGCATGAGTTTGCGCAGCAGCGGATCGCGCACATTCATGTTGGGAAACAGGGAAATTTGGGATCCCTTGCCCGATCGCCACAGCCGCACGTCGTAATCGTTGCGTTGGGCGGAGCGTTTGGCGAACGTGTAGTCTTTGAATTCCATGCCGCGACTTTGCAGGTCAGCATCACCCGTTCCGATTTTCAGCGGAATGAGATTGGCCGAGGCGATCACGGCGATCACCTCGTCGATGTATGGCAGTTGATTGCCCGCCTGATCGACGCGATGGAAATAGGGGTTGCGTTCGAAAATAAAGCGCTGTGCCGGTGTTTCGGTCGTATTCTTCCAGGGCTGCAACGTCGGATATTCGATATTGTCGTTGCGGTAGGGGCGATCCACCTTGAAGTGCAATGCCCGCCAGTCTCGCTGGCGTTTTTCCTCAACCAGTTCCTGCAGCTTATCAGCCTCCTGATAGCGTGCGTGAAACTTCTTGAGATAATGGGACGGTCGGTAGAGGAAGGGAGGACGAGGTGCTGCCAGGGCGGGCAAGAAATAGGGGTTCGGCTTCGTCCAGGAAAAGCGCACGGTGCGGGCGTCGACGATCTCGAACTTCGGCAGTTTACCGTCCAGGATGAACGGCGCGCCTGGCCCGAGCGGCGACAGCGTCTCGTTCATCGCCACGTCTTCCCAGAAGTACCGGAAGTCTTCCGTGGTCAGCGGCACCCCGTCAGACCAGCGGTGCCCCTCGCGCAGCGTCAGCGTGAAGATCCGCCCGTCCTTCACATCGATGCTTTCAAGAATATCCGGCACCAACTCGAACGTGTCGTTGAAGCGCACGAGCCGCGCATAGCCGTAGACGGTCATCAGGCGGATATCTTTGGTGCGCCCGAAAAGCGTGCGCAGCTTGCCGCCGTGGCGCCCGACCGCCGGCACCGTCATCACTTTGGGGTTTTTCGGCAACCGGGCGGCAATGGGCGGCAAATCGCCTGCGGCCACCGCTGCCTTGAGGCTATCCGGCTCTGTCAGTGCCGCCGCTGTGTTGGACAACAGGGTGGCGCCCATCACCGCCGTCATCATCGTAGCGAGGACAAGCGCACAGCGCGACGCTTGCACGTGCTGCACCCGCGCACCGGATTGAACCATGGCATGACGGCGACGCTGCATCATTGCACCAACTCGCTCGGTGTTGTGGTTGCCTCAAGGGCGGCGGTCAGTCCGCCGGCCTGCGTGCGCCCGTCGCCATGCAAGGGTGCCGACCCGGCGGGCGGTCGGTTCTCCTGCGCGGCCTTGAGGCTTGCACCGATATCCCAGGTGCGCACCTGATGGCCGTCGTCAGCGCTCACCATGGGCGGGAAAACATCATCGCGCACATCGAACGGCGCGTCCCATCCGGCCGGCTCTGTATCAAGGCGCGACAGGATCTGATCAAAATCGAGCGGATGGGCGAGGTCTGGCGACGGCACGCAGGACAACAGCGCCCGCGTGTAGGGGTGGATGGGGTTGGCAAACAATTGATCGCGATCGGCCAACTCTACGATGCGCCCACGGCACATCACGGCGATGCGATCGGCGATGTAGTTCACCACCGCAAAGTCGTGGGAGATGAACACGTAGGTGAGCTGCAGGCGGCGCTGCAGGTCCTTCAGAAGATTGAGGATTTGCGCCTGCGTGGAAACATCGAGTGCGGAGACAGGCTCATCGCACAGCACAATCTCGGGCTTCAGCATGAGGGCGCGGGCAATGCCAATCCGCTGTCGCTGGCCGCCAGAAAAGCTATGCGGATAGCGGTTGAGGAAGCGCGGGTTGAGGCCGACGTCGCGCATCATCTCCTGCACGCGGGCCTTGCGCTCGGCCGGTGTGCCAATCCCGTGGATGTCCAGCGGTTCGCGCAGAATGTCGAACGTGGTCATCCGCGGGTTGAGCGAGCCGAACGGGTCCTGGAAAATGTACTGCAGACGGCGGCGCACCGGGATCAGTTGACGCTCCGACAGCGCGGTCAAATCGGCTTCCCGGTTGGTGTCGGGCTCCAGGATTATGCTGCCGCGCGTGCACGACACCGCACCCATGATCAGCTTGGCCACTGTGGTTTTGCCTGAGCCACTCTCGCCAACCACCGCGAGGCACTCACCGGCGCGCACGTCGAAACTGGCATCGTCGACGGCCACCACTTCCCCGGTTTCGCCGCTGCCGAAAATCCCGCCGCCGCCGGAGCGCAATTCGTAGGTCTTGCGGACGTTGCGCACCGCAAGGATCGGCTCACCCATGGCAACCGGGCATCGCGCTTCGCCGATTGCGCCGTTTGCTGTCGGCACCGCGTCCGATTCCGCTGTCGCGTCGTCGGGGCGGGCCGGTGCATCGAACACGCTTTGCAGGCGCCGTTCGGGGTCGTCTCCCATACGCGGCACGGCGGCCAACAGCCCTTTCAGGTACGGATGCTGCGGATCATTGAGGAGGTCCTGGATCGTGCCGCTCTCGCGCACGACGCCGCGATAAACGACCACGACCTCATCGGCCATGTTCGCCACCACGCCCATGTCGTGCGTGATCAGCAGGACGGCCATGCCCATCTCGGATTGGAGGTTCTTGATCAGACCGAGGATCTGCGCCTGCACCGTCACGTCGAGCGCGGTCGTCGGCTCATCGGCGATGAGGAGCTCGGGCGAACAGACAATCGACATCGCGATCATGGCGCGCTGGCGCAGGCCGCCGGACAGCTCAAACGGATAGGATTTGATGGCGCGCTCGGGGGTGGGAAAGCGCACGAGCTTGAGCATGTCGATGGCGCGGGCTTCACGCGCCTTGCCCTTGAGGTCGGAATGGAGCTCCAACATCTCGAAGATCTGGTCGCCAATCGTGTGGAGCGGCGACAGCGAGGTCATCGGCTCCTGGAAGATCATCGAAATGCGGCCGCCACGGCTCCGCCGGTAGGCCAGCGACTGCGGCTCA